>OMPZ01000031.1 GCA_900313125.1 uncultured Eubacteriales bacterium
ATGGTCGATATCCAGGGTCTCGAGGACTTCTTCGGCGATATGGACTTCAAGGTAGCAGGTACTAAGGACGGCATCACGGCTATCCAGATGGACCTCAAGATCAGCGGTCTTACGCCCGATATGGTCAAGGAGGCTCTTTACAAGACTCACAAGGCGAGAAACTACATTCTCGACGAGGTTATCCTGAAGGCTATCCCCGAGCCGAGAAAGGAGCTTTCCAAGTACGCTCCGAAGATGTTCACAACTACGATTCCGTCCGATAAGATCAGCGAGGTCATCGGTAAGAGCGGTAAGGTCATCAAGGAGATCCAGGCTCAGTTCGAGGTCAAGGTCGATATCGAGGAGAACGGCGACGTCGGCAATGTATTCGTTTCCGGCATGGACACAGACAAGTGCAAGGGCGCTCTCTCGACGATCGAGCTTATCGCCAACGGTCCTGAGATCGGCGCGGTGTTCTATGGCCGCGTAACGCGCATCATGGAGTTTGGCGCATTCGTTGAGATCGCTCCGGGCATGGAGGGTCTTTGCCACATCTCAAGACTCGACGTTAAGCGCACGGAGAATGTCACAGACGTTGTTTCCGAGGGCGACACGATCATCGTGAAGGTCCTCGAGATCGACGACAAGGGCAGACTCAACCTTTCGAGAAGAGACGCGCTCATCGAGGTCGAGGGTCTTACTCCCGAAAACGACATCAGCGACCAGCAGAGACGTCCGCGCAGCAACGACCGCCGCGGCGACAGACGCAGCTTCCGCAGATAATAATAATTCACCCCGGCTGTAAAAAGCCGGGGTTTTCGTATATTTTAATTACTGTCCACAACTATAGACAAATGACTTTTTTGTTGAAACCCCTCCGTCTCGCACAGCTCCTATAGTCGCTGTGCGATCCACCTCCCCTCAATGGGAGGCTTGCGAAAATCAGACTTTTTCATAGCCTCACCTTTAGGGGAGGTGTCTTACTGTGCGAACAAAGTGAGTACAGTAAGACGGAGGGGTCAAACGTGGAAGTTCGTGATCGATATTTTATCAAAAAACCGCCGCAAGGAGATCTCCTGCGGCGGAAAATTTGTGTAATGATCTTTCGTGCTGTTATTCGTCGTCCTCGGGTGCGTCGTATTCCCAGTTGTGCCAAACGTTCTGCACGTCGTCGTTGTCCTCAAGGAAGTCAAGCAGCTTCTGCATTTTCTCGATCTGCTCCTCGTCCTCGAGCTTTGTGTAGTTGGAGGGTACCATCTCTACCTCGGCTTCGATGAACTTGTAGCCGAGAGCCGTGAGAGCTTCGTTTACTGTGCCGAAATCCTCAGGCTCGGTGTAGATCTCGTAAACGTCGTCCTCAGCCTTGAAATCGGACGCGCCGCTTTCGAGAGCGTCGTCCATTACCTTCTCCTCGTCGAGATCCTCGTTTTCAGTAATGAGTACGCCCTTCTTCTCAAACATGAAGGACACGCAGCCCTGTGTGCCGAGGTTGCCGCCGAATTTATCAAAAGCGTGGCGAACGTCGCCTGCCGTTCTGTTGCGGTTGTCTGTGAGAGCTTCTACGATAACGGCGATTCCGCCCGGACCGTAGCCCTCGTAGGTGATAGCCTCGTACTTCGACGCGTCGTTGCCGCTTGCCGCCTTCTTGATGATACGCTCGATGTTGTCGTTAGGCACGTTGTTTGCCTTAGCTTTTGCGATCGTGTCGCGCAGACGCGAGTTTACGTTGGGATCGGCGCTGCCGCCCTCTTTGATCGCAACGATCAGCTCTCTGCCGATCTTTGTAAATATCTTTGCTCTTGCGCCGTCGTTCTTGGCTTTTTTATTCTTAATGGTACTCCATTTAGAATGTCCCGACATTCATATCATTCCTTTCATGATCTGCGATTCATACGCTAACTAAGCTATTTTACCATAGGAGGGGAAAAAATTCAAGCTGTATCGCGATTTTTGCCGCTTGATTTACAAATTATTCATAATTTACCTCTTTAAATCAAAAAAATCGTTCGCACCTATTGACAAATGGTCGGGAATGATGTATTATATCAAATAGTTAGAGAAAACTAACTTAAGGAAGGCAACAACGCAGTCATTATGTGATGATCCGCCGTTGTAAATTATAAGCAAGTTTGTTGAATATAATAATGTTATAGATCAGGAGGAAAAATATGAGCGTAGTTATCGTAGGCGGCAACGAAAGAATGGAAGAAAACTATCAGTCGATCTGCCGCAGCTTTGGTTACAAGGCGAAGGTTTTCACAAAGGAGAAGGGCGCGATAAAAAAGAAGATCGGCACGCCCGACCTGATGATACTTTTCACGAACACCGTATCGCATAAAATGGTGCTCAGCGCGTCGAGCGAGGCGAAGAAGAACAACGTGCCCATCGCGTACTGCCATTCGAGCAGCAAAGCAGCTCTGTCCGAGCTTTTGAGCGAGCATAAAAAATCCCTCGCTGCCGGTTAATACTATTGGACAGAATATGACGTTTGAAAAAACTTGTGTGACACTGAGCTTTACCGGCAAAACAACAACTGCTCCGCGCCTTAAACAAAGTAGGCGCATTGGATGCGCCGACCCGCGCGGGACGAGAGTTGTGCCTTAAACAAACTAAAACCGCGTAATTGCCTGCGGGCGCCCGCCCGCCGCGTAATTAAAATGTTGACTTTTCTTGGGAATGGTGATATAATCGGATTTGGTCGAAAAAGCGGCTCGCCGAGACGTTTTTTCACCGAAAGCTATAATATAAAAAACGGGGAGCTTGTTGACAGGCTGAGAGGGAGTTGCGAACTCCGACCCTTGTACCTGATGCGGATAATGCCGCCGTAGGAAGAATATCGGTCTTTACGGGAGCATCGCCGCGGGCAGCTCCCGTTTTTTGTATATATTTTACCGAAAGGAAAGTTTTGAAATGGCAAACTCAAAGACAAACAAAAAAACTAATGTAAAGCGTCTCGTGCTTACGGCGGTGCTTATCGGTCTCGCAACGGTGCTGAGCCTTATCAAGGTGTATCAGCTTCCGCTTGGCGGCTCTATAACTCTGCTTTCAATGCTGCCGATCTGCCTTATCTCGATCGAGTACGGCATCGGCTGGGGCATGGTGGGCGCGTTCGCTTATTCGCTTATCCAGTTCGGCTTCGGTATAGGCGAGGGCGTGTTCGGCTGGGGTCTCACTCCGCTCGCGCTCGTAGGCTGCATCGCGCTTGACTACATTCTCGCTTATTCCTCGCTCGGACTTGCAGGCGCTTTCCGCAAGAAGGGCACAGTCGGCATTATCCTCGGCGTTGCGCTCGCTATCGTTCTCCGCTTTGTGTTCCACCTTCTCTCCGGCGCGCTCATCTTCGATATCTGGATGCCCGAGGAGTGGTCGAATCCGTGGCTCTATTCCTGCGTTTACAACGGCTCGTATATGCTCCCCGAGCTTGTGTTCACGATGATCGGCTCGATAATCCTCTTCAAAGCTCCGCAGTTTGCAAAGCTTGTTGAAAGCAACCTTGAAGATTGATATCTCGTAAAACCTTGTTTCTTACAGCGGCGGTGTTTTCATTAATTGAAGATGCCGCCGCATTTTTTGTGACGGCGTAACATTTTGCGGTTTTTGCAATATTATGAAAAATAAGAAAAAATAATTTTCCAAAACCTATTGACACGCGCCGCAATTGATGTTATTATGATTTCAATGCAATTATGATAGAGGCGCAGGTGCTAAGAGTAGCGCCGTCCGACGGTTTCGCAGACTATGGGCGGTGTGAAAGGAGTAGCTGCCGAAGAGTGCGCGAGGCGAAAGCTCACTCTGGGAGTGCGGAGAATATCCGTACTACTGTCGCTGACGCGGAGAGCTATGCGGAGAGCTATCTTAATTATGATAAACATTCGTATTTATATGTTTTGATTGATTTTGATGGCCGATGCGTATGCACGGCTGTTTTTTTATTGCATGAAAATTTGCAGAGCAAACCACCATCGTGTTTGCCGTATCTAAAACAAAAGGAGAGCTGTATTATGTCAAAGAACACTATTTTTACGGGCGCAGCTACCGCCCTCATTACACCGCTGAACGAGAACGGCATTGATTACGAGAACTTCGGAAAGGTGATCGACTGGCAGATCGAACAGGGCATTGACGCGCTTGTTATCTGCGGTACGACCGGCGAGGCGTCAACTCTTTCCGACGCCGAGCACAGAGAAGCTATCCGTTTCGCTGTGGAGCGCATTGCAGGCCGCGTACCGATGATCGCAGGTACCGGTGGGAACGATACGTCCTACGCTATCGAACTGACAAAGTATGCCTGCTCGGTCGGCGCGGACGCTTGTCTCGTTGTAACGCCTTACTACAACAAGGCTACTCAGAACGGTCTTGTGAAGATGTTCACAGCTATAGCCGATGCTTCCACAAAGCCGCTCGTTCTCTACAATATCCCCGGCAGAACAGGCGTCAACATCAGCGTCGAGACGTTCAAGAAGCTCATGACTCACCCGAACATCGCAGCCGTTAAGGAAGCAAGCGGAAACCTTTCACAGTGCATTTCCGAAATATACGAGTGCGGCGAGTACCTCGATTTCTACAGCGGCAACGACGACCAGACTCTGCCGATACTTTCTATCGGCGGCAAGGGCGTTATTTCCGTTCTGTCAAACGTTCTTCCGAAGGAAACGAGCGAGATGGTCCACAAGTTCCTCGACGGTGATCTCGAAGGGGCTATGGCAATGCAGCTTGAGTATCTGCCGCTTATAAACGCGCTCTTCTCCGAGGTCAACCCGATCCCCGCAAAGGCTGCTATGGCTAAGCTCGGATTCGGCGAGAATTACCTCAGAATGCCGCTCACTCCGATGGAGGACGCTCACGCAGAGGTGCTTTACGAAGAGATGAGAAAGGTCGGACTCAGAGTCTGAATTTAATTTTTACTCAGGCAATTAAATAATCGCAAGCCGTTAATCTGTTTCTTTAACAGAGATACCTTGCGGGGGCTTTCCGGTCGCAGTCTCCGCTGCCGCGTCGGTCGGTGCTGTTGCTTACGGCAACATCTGCCC
>OMPZ01000115.1 GCA_900313125.1 uncultured Eubacteriales bacterium
ACATGCGCAGTCCGAGGAAACATATCCACAGGCGTTACGTCAGTCACCTTGTAGCCCTCACCGTCAAACGCGGCGAGGTCGCGGGCGAGCGTTTCCGGGTCGCAGGAGACATAAACGACGCGCTTCGGCTGCATCGTGCAGATCGCGTCGATAACGCTGCGGTCGCAGCCCTTGCGCGGCGGGTCGATCACAACTATGTCGGGGCGTTCGCCGCGCTTTTGCAGCATCTGCGCCGCTTCACCCGCGTCCATGCAGAAAAATTCCGCGTTCGTTATGCCGTTCTGCTTCGCGTTCTCACGGGCGTTCTCTATCGCCTGGGGAATGATCTCCACTCCGAGAAGACGCTTCGCCTTTTTCGCCATTGAAAGCCCTATCGTGCCTGCGCCGCAGTAAAGGTCGATGAGAAATTCCCCGCCGCCGAGATCGGCGTATTTCGCCGCAAGCGCGTACAGCTTTTCTGTCTGATCGTGGTTGATCTGATAGAACGACAGCGGCGAAATGTTGAACCTCAGCCCGCAAAGCTCGTCCGTTATGCAGTCGCTGCCGAAGATCGTGCGGCATTTTTTGCCAAGTATCACGTTCGTTTTTTCCCGGTTGATGTTCAGCACGATGCTCTTTATGCTTTCGTTCATCGAGGAAAGCCGCGTCACAAGCTCGCCGCTGTGTGGCAGGTCGCCGCCGTTTATCACGAGACAAACCATGATCTCGCCGCTGCGAAAGCCCTTTCTCATGTATAAATGGCGCAAAAGACCTGTGTGAGCCGTCTCGTCGTAAACGCTGACGCCGTATTCCCGGATCCAGTCTTTGACGGCGAGCGCGATCTCGTCAAACTCGCGCGGCTGCAGGCGGCACTCCCCCGTTCCGACGATGCGGTGGCTGTGCGTGCCGTAAAAGCCCATCTCTATCGCGCCGTCTCTGCCGACGCCGACGGGTATCTGCGACTTGTTGCGGTAGCCGTCGGGCAAGTCGCAGCCGACTATTTCGTGCATTTCAAAGCCGGTCAGTCCGCCGATCCTCGTCAGCGCGTCAAAAACGCGGCGCTGCTTTATTTTCAGCTCCTCCTCATACGAAATGTGGCGGAACACGCAGCCGCCGCATTTTTCAAAGCACGGGCAGTCGGGACGTATCCTCATAGCCGAGGGCGAGACAAGCTCCTCTATCTTTGCGAACGCGTAGCTTTTCTTAACCTTGAGAATGCGCGCGTTTATCGTGTCGCCCACCGCGGTCAGCGGAGTGAACACAGCCATGCCGTCAACTCTGCCGATACCGCTGCCCTGCCCTGTGATGTCGGTTATTTCAAGTGGGATAATGTCGTTCTTTTTCATCATGATGAGATCACACGCTCCGAATTTTTACTTCATTGATATGATATCATAAAACGCCGGCTGTTTCAACAAGCCGGGCTTCAAAAATATGTACTAAAATCAAATTTACTGCGCTTCATTGTCTTATAATATTGCTGTTGCTATTTTTGTAGAATTGTTATATAATATAAGGTAGAATTTTGGAAACTCCTTTTTCATATATATTATAAGAGGTGCATTGAATTGTATATTGATAAGAAGTGCGACAGATCGTATGACGATATCCTCGACAGGATCAAAAGAGTTCATTTTATCGGCATAGGCGGCTCGGGTATGTGTCCGCTCGCCGAGATACTTATATCGAAGGGCTACAGCGTCAGCGGATCTGACATGAACGACGGCGACACGCTGCAGCGCATCATCGGCTACGGCGTTCCCGTTTTTATGGGGCACAAGGCGGAGAATATCGAGGGCGCGGAGCTTGTTGTGTACACGGCTGCCGTAAAGCAGGATAACCCCGAGCTTGTTGCCGCACGCGAAAAGGGTATACCGGCGATCGAGCGTTCCGTAATGCTCGGCATTCTTGCGCGCCGCTTTAAAAACGCCGTTGCGGTATCGGGTACTCACGGAAAAACGACGACGACCGCGATGCTCTCTCAGGTGCTCATCGGCAGCAAATTCGAGCCGACAGCAGTCATCGGCGGCAAGCTGCCCGCGATCGGCGGCAACAGCTACGTCGGCGATTCGGAGATCATGGTGTGCGAAGCGTGCGAGTATGTCGATTCATTTTTGCAGATCACGCCTGCCGTTGCCGTTATCCTCAACGTTGACGCCGACCACCTCGATTACTTTGAAAACCTCGACAACATCAAGAAGTCGTTCAGAAAATTCCTTGCACAGACGTCCGACGCCGCAGTCGTAAACGGCGATGACAAAAATACACTCGACTGCGTAAACGACTCCCCCGTTCCCGTTATCACCTTCGGTTTCGGCGAGGAAAACGACTACCGCGCCGTTATGACGTCGCCCGAAACGACGGTCTACGACGCGTTCGACCTGTATCACAAGAGCGAAAAGCTTTGCAACATCGAGCTTTCCGTACCCGGCAAACACAACGTTTACAACGCGCTCGCGGCTGCGGCGGCGGCTCATTATCTCGGTGTCAAAGCAGACGATATCGCGAAGAACCTGCATGAGTTCAAGGGCGTTCACCGCCGCTTTGAGATCCTCGGCAAGCATGGCGGAGTGACCATCGCCGACGATTTCGCACATCACCCGACGGAGATAAAGGCAGCTCTCACCGCGGCAATGAACATGGGGTTCAGAAAGGTGTGGAACGTTTTCCAGCCGCACACCTTCTCAAGAACGGCTATGCTGCTCGACGATTTTGCCGACGCGCTCTCGATCGTTGACGAAGCCGTTATTCTCGAGATACTCCCCGTTCGCGAGGTGAACACCTACAACATATACAACACAGACCTCGGGAAAAAGGTGAGCGGCTCGAAATGTATCGACACGTTCGAGGAAGCCGCAAAGTACGTCTGCGACAACGCGCAGGACGGCGACCTTATCCTCACAATGGGCGGCGGCAACGTTTATATGTGCGCCAACCTCATCAACAAGATGCTTGCCGAAAAAGCCGGAGAATGATGCTCTGACATATAATATATCAGCCGATCCGAAACTGAATTTCGGGTCGGCTTTACTTTTTTACGCAAAATACATCTCGTTTCTTGTGGACAATTAAAACAACATGAGTATATTAAATTGGTGTAAAAGACGAATTGAATTTTTTAATTCTAAATGATAGAATTAAGGTGTATCACTTATACTGCTTTTAATTAAGGGGGTCTATCATTGAAAAAGGTCATTACAATATTTCTTTCAGCCGCTCTGATAGCGGGCGCGATTCCGTACATTCCAGCAGCCGCCGAAACGGCGGACAGCGGCGCGGCAATTTCCTTCGCCACACAAAAAGCGCTTTACGCACACGCGGCGCATTCATCGAGCGACAAGGAAGCGTGGGTAGCGTGGCAGTGCGCGCATGACGACGAGCTGGTCGAGGTCGATAAGAACACGAAGTATTTCTTCCTGCCGTCGTCGATACAGGATAACACCGTCGATATCTACAACGCGGGCGACAGCGCGGTAACGCTCAACGGAACACAGATCGCGTCGGGCGAAACGGCAGCCGTAAGCTTCGAGACGGGCGCTCGGTATTCCGTGGATTTCGGCGGCAGCAGCGTCACCGTTGAGTTTCTGTGCTCATCTGCCGAAGCGGCTATCTACGTCAACAACACCAACGCCGACGGCAACGGCAGCGAGCTGATCGAATATCTCAGCCAGGACAAAAGCCGCACGGCAGCAGCCACAGGCGCGATCGTTGACAAGAACGGCACGATCGACAACACTCCGATCAAAAAGATAAAGGGCCGCGGCAACACAACGTGGGACAAGAGCAAAAAGCCCTTCAACATCACATACAACGATAAGGTGTCTATCGCGGGCATGAACAAGTCGAAGAAGTTCTCGATGCTTGCGAATTATCAGGACGATTCGCTTTCAAGGAACCGTTTTCTCTACGACCTTTCCGACGCGGTAGGTCTGCCCTATGCATCGGACTCACGGTATGTTGACTTCTACGTTAACGGCTATTACTGGGGCTCATACCAGGCGACGGAGAAGATCGAGGTCGGCTCGTCAAACGTTGTCAGCGATATCGACGAAAAGGACTACCTCAACAAGGACGGCACGATCAAAGAGGATTTTGCGTTCGTCTGCGAGGTAGACCCAAGCGCGAACAGCGACGACTACACGGTAAAGTGCTCGAACAACATAAACGTGACGATAAAAAGCCCTGAGCTTTCGCCGGGCGATGCAGGTTACGAGGAGGTCAAGAACTACGTAAAGTCGAAGTTCAACGCGTTCGCATACGCCTGCGCTAACCCCGACAACAGAGAGCTGTCAAAATACGGCGACGTTGAATCGCTCACAAAGCTGTATCTGATAAACGAGCTTGGCAAGAACTGGGACGCAGGCGCGGCAAGCCTGTACCTCACCTACAAGCAGGACGCAAACGGCGAGTATAAATTCTTCGGCTCGCCCGTGTGGGATTACGACAACTCGCTCGGCAACGCTGTCGGCGTAGAAGGCGACCTGAGAAGCTTCAAGGTCACAGACTACACCAAGTATACCGGCTGGTGGTGCCGCTACAAAAACAGACGAAACGGCACATCGACCTCCACAAACATCATGAGCAATCTCGCGCTCAACGATTATATCCTCAGCGAAGCTCCGCGTATATGGTTTGAAGATTTTGTGCCCGCGCTGCGCCATTTTTCGGGCGAGCAGTACAGCGAGACTATCGACAAGGAGTTCATGACCGCATCGGAGTACTTAGACCTTATACAAGGCTCGGCTGAGATGAACTACAAAAGCGGCTGGCTGCTCAACACCGGCGCATGGATCGCCGACCACTCAAAGCTTGACATTGCACACTTCAACTACGAGAGCGGCACATATTATACAGAACCGCAAACTGTAGCGTATTTGCAGAGCTTCGGCGGTATGTACCAATACTGCACCGACTGGATGACGAGCCGCGCGGCATGGCTCTCCTCCCAAATGTACGACGATTACGCGAGCAAGGCTGCTCACGGAATCTACGGCGACGTAAACAACGACAAGGTCATCGACGCGGACGACGCGCTGCTGATACTGCGTCATTCGCTGAAGATCGAAACGATACCCGAAGCGTTCCTGCCGCTGGGCGACGTAAACTCCGACGGCGACATCAACAGCAGCGACGCGCTCGCCGTGCTCCGCAGCTCGGTAGGACTAAAGGACGCCGGTATCTTAGCCGGACAGGAAATATAATTAAAGCAAAATTGACCGGCGCAGAGTACGCCGGTCATTGTTTTACTATTTTATATTATCGGCATCTAATCGTTAAAATCCATCTGTTCTGCTATGTTATGATACTCTTTACAAGCCGAAAGACCTCCCCTTTTCGGGGAGGTCTCATTAATTTTTCTTTAGTTCAGATCAGGCTGCGTTTTGATGAGCTTTCTTATATGCGATAGCTTTGTTGTAGTAGTTGACAAGCGACTTCATAAGAATAACAAGCCTGTTGTCTTTTTTATCGGCGATAACACGGTTAGCATAGCTCAGCGGCGAATTCTTTACGGTAACGCCGTTGATCGTTACTGTGTGCTGATTTGAAAGATCCTCTACCTCTATGCCGGGAATGTCAACGTAGCAGGTGGATACACCTTGGTTACTTCCCTTTATCACGATGTCGTTCTCGGATACGGCAGTACCGTCTATCGTCATAGAAACACTCTCTACTTCA
>OMPZ01000126.1 GCA_900313125.1 uncultured Eubacteriales bacterium
ACACAACAAGACACTTGCCGCACAGCTTCACGGGGAATTCAAGGAGTTCTTCCCGAACAACGCTGTGGAATACTTCGTTTCTTACTACGACTACTACCAGCCGGAAGCGTACATTGCCGCTACCGACACATATATCGAAAAAGATTCGTCGATCAACGACGAGATAGACAAGCTGCGCCACAGCGCGACGCTCGCGCTGTCCGAGCGCAGAGACGTTATTATCGTGGCGAGCGTATCGTGCATCTACAGCTTGGGCAACCCGATAGATTACCGCACAATGGTCATCTCGCTGCGCCCCGGCATGGAGAAGAACCGCGACGAGCTGCTGAAAAAGCTCGTCGAGCTTCAGTACGAGCGAAACGACATAAACTTTACAAGAAATAAATTCAGGGTAAAGGGCGACGTTGTAGACATCTTCCCCGCCGCGAGCGGCGACAACATTATCCGCGTTGAGTTTTTCGGCGACGAGATCGACACTATAAGCGAAGTGAACCCTCTCACCGGCGACGTTATCTCACGTCTGCGCCACGCGGCTATATACCCGGCGTCGCACTACATCGTTCCGAAGGACAAGATGAACGCGGCTATCCGCGAGATAGAGCGCGAGCTTGACGAACGCCTTGAGTACTTCCGCCGTGAAGGCAAGCTGCTTGAAGCGCAGCGAATCGAACAGCGCACGCGCTACGACATCGAGTCGCTGCTCGAGATCGGCTTCTGCCCCGGCATCGAGAACTACTCCCGCGTGCTTTCGGGAAGGAAGCCCGGTAGTATGCCCTACACTCTGCTCGATTACTTCCCCGAAGATTTTCTGCTGTTTGTGGATGAGTCTCACGTTACGCTGCCGCAGGTGCGCGGTATGTACGCGGGCGACCGCGCGAGAAAGCAGAATCTCGTAGATTACGGCTTCCGTCTGCCCTCGGCGTTTGACAACCGCCCCTTGAATTTTGACGAATTTTACGGTAAAATAAATCAGGCGGTCTTTGTCTCGGCAACGCCCGGCGACTTTGAGCTTGACAAGAGCGGCATCACCGCCGAACAGGTGATACGCCCGACGGGACTTCTCGACCCCGAGATCTCGGTACGCCCGACAGAGGGTCAGATAGACGACCTTATCTCCGAAATAAACGACCGGATAAAGAAGGGTTTCCGCACGCTCGTTACGACGCTCACGAAAAAAATGGCGGAGGACCTCACGGGCTACCTCGACGAAATGGGAATCAAGGTGCGCTATATGCACCACGACATCGACACGGTAGAGCGTATGGAGATCATCAGAGGGCTGCGTCTCGGCGATTTTGACGTGCTTGTGGGCATCAACCTTCTGCGCGAGGGTCTCGATATCCCCGAGGTCGCTCTCGTGGCGATACTCGACGCCGACAAGGAGGGCTTTCTGCGTTCCGACCGCAGTCTGATACAGACGATAGGCCGCGCCGCGCGAAACAGCGAAGGCTCCGTCATCATGTACGCCGACAGCGTTACCCCCTCTATGGAGAAGGCTCTGACAGAGACGGCGCGCCGCCGCGAGATACAGATGAAGTACAACGAAGAGCACGGCATCACGCCGACAACGATCATCAAAAAGGTCAGCGACGTGCTTGAGATATCGACTCACGCCGACGATGACAAGAAATACAAAAAGCAGCTTACTCCAGAAGAAAAGCAGCGGCTCATCGAGCAGCTTACGAAGGAGATGAAGGCTGCCGCAAAGATACTCGAATTTGAACACGCCGCGTTCCTCAGAGACAAGATAAACAAGCTTCGAGGAAACGGCAAAGGCAAAAAATAACTAAAGGGTAAACTATATGGCTAAGAAGAAAAAAACTCCCGAATATGACAACGAAAGTATCGTCGCGCTAAAGGGCGCCGACAGAGTAAGAAAACGCCCCGCCGTAATTTTCGGCTCGGACGGTCTTGAGGGCTGCGAGCACTCGTTTTTCGAGATACTCTCAAACTCGATCGACGAAGCGCGCGAGGGCTACGGCAGAATGATAACCGTGACGTATTACTCCGACAAATCGGTCGAGGTAGAGGACCACGGGCGCGGCATTCCCGTCGATTACAACAACGGCGAGCAGAAATACAACTGGGAGCTCGTTTTCTGCGAGCTTTACGCGGGAGGAAAGTACAACAACAGCGAGGGCGAAAACTACGAGTACTCACTCGGCTTGAACGGTCTCGGTCTTTGCTCGACGCAGTATTCCTCGGAATATATGGACGTTGACATCAGGCGCGACGGTAAGCGCTACACGCTCCATTTTGAAAAGGGCGAGAACGTCGGCGGTCTCAAGCGCGAGCCTTACGCGAAAAAGGACACCGGCACGAAGATCAGATGGCGTCCCGACCTCGACGTATTTACGGATATCGACATTCCGGCGGAATACTTCGCCGACGCGATACGCAGACAGGCTATCGTAAACGCGGGCATAAAATTTATCCTCCGCATACAGAACGGCAAGGGCTTCGACACGACGGAGTTCATATACGACAACGGCATCGCCGACCACGTCAAAGAAGTAGTCGGCGAGGACGCGATGACGAGCGTTCAGTCGTGGCAGGCGGAGAGAATGGTGCGCGACCGCGACGACAAGCCGGAGTACAAGGCTAAAATGAACATCGCGCTCGCGTTCTCGAACAAGGTCAACGTCAAGGAGTACTACCACAACTCGAGCTGGCTCGAATACGGCGGCGTTCACGAAGCCGCTGTAAAGAACGCGTTCGTTTATCAGATAGATTCATACCTCAAGCAAAACGGCAAGTACAACAAGAGCGAGAGCAAGATAAAATTCACCGACGTCGAGGACTGCCTTGTCATCGTGATATCGTCGTTTTCAAGCGTTACGTCTTACGAGAACCAGACGAAAAAGGCGATAAACAACAAGGGCATTCAGGACGCTCTCGTCGATGTGCTGCGCCATCAGCTTGAGATCTACTTCATAGAGAACCCGATCGAAGCGGACAAGATCGCCGGACAGGTGCTCGTCAACAAGCGCAGCCGCGAAAAAGCCGAGAAAACAAGGCTCGACATAAAGAAAACGCTCTCGAGCAACATGGACATGACGAGCAGAGTGGCGAAGTTCGTAGACTGCCGCAGCAAGGACGTTTCGCAGCGCGAGCTGTTTATCGTGGAGGGCGACTCGGCTCTCGGCGCGTGCAAGCAGGCGCGCGACCCCGATTTTCAGGCTATCATGCCGATACGCGGCAAGATACTCAACTGCCTGAAGGCGGACTACGACAAGATCTTCAAAAGCGAGATCATCACCGACCTTCTCAAGGTGCTCGGCTGCGGCGTTGAGGTAACGGCGAAGTCGAACAAGAACCTTTCGCTCTTCGACCTCAATATGCTGCGCTGGAACAAGGTGATACTCTGCACCGATGCCGACGTGGACGGTTTCCAGATACGCACGCTGCTGCTCACGATGATATACCGCCTCACCCCCACGCTTATCCGCGAGGGCAAGGTCTTTATCGCGGAGTCGCCGCTTTACGAGATCACGTCGAAGCAGCAGGTGTACTTCGCTTACACCGAGCAGGAGAAGGACGAGTTTATCAAGCAGATCGGCAGCGAGAAATTCACCGTGCAGCGTTCAAAGGGTCTCGGCGAGAACGAGCCCGACATGATGAACCTTACGACGATGAACCCGAAAACGCGAAGGCTTATCAAGATAATGCCCGACGACGCCGAGAAAACAGCGGAGATATTCGACATTCTCCTCGGCGACAACCTGAGCGGACGAAAGGATTACATCGTACAACACGGCGCGGATTACATTGATAATCTCGACGTAAGCTAACGGAGGACGATCGGATGGCAAGAAGAAAAAAAGGCGAGACAAAGCCGTCTGCGCCTTCGATGAAGGGCGTCATCAAGGGCGCCGGAGACGTTATCGACCAAGAGATCGTCTCAACTATCAGGGAAAACTATATGCCCTACGCGATGAGCGTTATACTGTCGCGAGCTATCCCCGAGATCGACGGCTTCAAGCCGTCGCACAGAAAGCTGCTCTACACAATGTACAAAATGGGGCTGCTGGGAGCCTCCCGAACGAAATCGGCGAACATCGTCGGTCAGACTATGAAGCTGAATCCTCACGGCGACAGCGCGATCTACGACACGATGGTCAGGCTTTCGCGCGGCTACGAAGCGCTGCTGCACCCGTACGTTGACAGCAAAGGCAACTTCGGTAAGTTTTACAGCCGCGACATGGCGTGGGCTGCGTCGCGTTATACGGAAGCGAAGCTCGACTCTATCTGCAGCGAGCTTTTCCGCGATATAGACAAGGACACCGTTGATTTCGTCGATAACTACGACAACACGCTAAAAGAGCCGACTCTGCTGCCGGCGTCCTTTCCGTCGGTGCTCGTAAACGCCAACACCGGCATCGCGGTAGGTATGGCAAGCTCGATCTGCTCGTTCAACCTGCGCGAGCTTTGCGAAACGACGATCGCGCTCATCAAGGACAAAGACCACGACATCATGTCAACGCTGCCCGCTCCCGATTTTATCGGCGGCGGTCAGATAATCAGAGACGTCAAGGCGTTGTCGCAGATCTACGAAACGGGCCGCGGCAGCTTTAAGGTACGCGCGACCTACACCTACGACAAGAGCGCAAACTGCATCGACGTTCACTCTATCCCCCCGACGACCACGTCGGAGGCGATCATAGAAAAGATAATCGAGCTTGCGAAGGGCGGCAAGATACGCGAGATATCCGATATCCGCGACGAGACAGGTATCGACGGTCTGAAAATAACGATCGACCTCAAGCGCGGAACAGACGCCGACGTTCTCATGCAGAAGCTTTACAAAATGACGCCGCTCGAGGACTCCTTCTCGTGCAACTTCAACGTGCTGATCGCGGGCGTGCCGCGCGTTCTCGGCGTCAGAGCGCTGCTCGACGAATGGACGGCGTTCAGGATAGAATGCATTCGCCGCCGCACGGCTTACGACCTTAACAAAAAGCAGGACAAGCTGCATCTGCTCGAGGGTCTTGAGAAGATTCTTCTCGACATCGACCAGGCGATAAAGATCGTTCGCGAGACTGAGGAAGAATCGCTCGTTGTACCGAACCTCATGGTGGGCTTCGGCATCGACGAGATACAGGCGGAATATGTAGCCGAGATCAAGCTGCGCCACCTGAACCGCGAGTATATCCTCAACCGCACGAAGGAGATCGAATCGCTCAAAGAGGAGATCGAAAAGCTCAGGGGCATTCTCGAAAGCAAGACGAAGGTGAAAAACATCATCGTCGCCGAGCTGAAGGACGTTGCCAAAAAGTACGGCAAGGACAGAGTTTCCACGCTCATCGACCCCGAGGACATTACCGACGTCGATATCACGCCGGAGATACCCGACTACCCCGTACACCTCTACTTCACGCGCGAGGGCTATTTCAAGAAGATCACTCCCCTGTCGCTCAGAATGGGCGGCGAGCAGAAGCTCAAGGAGGGCGACGAGATAATCCAGAGCTATGAAAGCACCAACACCGCCGACCTGATCTTCTTCACGAATCAATGCAGGGCGTACAAGGCGAAGGCGAGCGACTTTTTCGACACGAAGGCGAGCGTTCTCGGCGACTACATCGCTGCCAAGCTCGGCATGGAGGAGGACGAGATCCCCGTTGCCATGCTCGTGACGAAGGACTACACGGGCTTTGTCGTGTTTGTGTTCAACAACGGAAAGGTCGCGAAGGTGCCGCTCTCCGCTTACGAAACAAAAACGAACCGCCGCAAGCTGACGGGCGCGTACTGCGACAAAGCGCCGCTCACGCAGGTGCTCTTTATCGAGGAGGACTGCGACCTGCTGCTGACCTCGTCTTCGGGAAGGATGCTGCTTGTACACTCGGGCAGCGTTCCGCTTAAAACGACGAGAACGACTCAGGGCGTCGCCGTTATGAAGCTCAAGAAGGGGCACTTCGTTTTGAAGGCTGAGATCTACACGCCCGGCAGATTCAAAAACGAAAAGCGTTACCGCACAAAATCGCTGCCGACACTCGGCGCGCTGCCCGGCGGCGACGACGCAGAGCAGCTTGAGCTGGATATTTAAGCTAAAAACGCAACATATTGATAAATTTGCAGACGCGACCACAAAATCGTGTCTGCAATACTATTTTCACACAAGTTGCATAAAAATTACAGGAAGATTTACAATATAATTACTGAAATTTCAAAAGATTACAAAAGGCAAGTTTATTCCCGTCAAACGCAAAAGTCGGCAAAAACGCCGATATCATGCGAAATTTCGCGTGTCATTTTTTGTAGATTTCTTCAAAATAGTTACAAAATGTTACAAGATTGAAAATTGACATATTATAGTCTTGTAATCTATAATTAAGAAGTCATCTATTTGTTTTGTATTCGGTTTTATCATATCAAGATCTGATAACGCCGATGTTTTGTGGAGGGGTTCAATTTGTTAATATGCAAGGTGTGTGGTACTGCAAATTCTCCTGATTCCTCCGTGTGCGCCGAGTGCGGCGCAAAGCTGAGAGTGAACCGAAAGTCGAGTGCCAAGAAAAGAAAAACGAGAAATGATCATGTGAAAAATAAAGCTCCCGAGGATATCTTCTCCAAGAGCGATCATTTTGAAAATGAAAAAAATCCCGAGCCGATAAAAGACGTTTTCTCGTCCGAGGAGGCTTACGAAAAAGTCAGAAAGGGCACTGTCCTTGAAAAAATTCACGAGCTTGAGGAGGAAATAGGCGATACTTCGCAGGTTTTAGACGAGGAGCTTGAAGAGCCGAAGATCGTTCCGACCGTTATCAACAGAACGACGTCAAACGACCTTATACGCTCGTCCGACGCTCCGAAAAATCCGAAGGATAAAAAGCACGATATTCCGCATCGCGTTATCCGTTCGGTCAAGACGCCAAACGGCGGCAAAAAGCTTGAAAACAGCAGCGCGGAAGAAAACGAGCCGCAGCCGGTCGAGCCGGTAAAGGCTGAAAAAACAGACGCGGCAGGCAGCGCAGATGCTGCCGCAAAAACGCCCGATACGGACAAGCCGCGCCGCAGCCCGAACAAAAAGCACAGGCGCAGACCAAACGGCGAGCGCAAAGCCGACATTAAAAAGCCCGCGGAAAAAACGGACGATGTAAAGACCGAGGAGAAAGCACCCGAAAAGCCTGCTGTCATCACAGAAGAAAAAACCGAGGAGACGGCTGCACCCGCAGCGGAGACAGCTTTGACCGAGGAAATAAAGGACGTTCACACTCCCGAAGCGCAGCTTGAGCGCGAAATGCTCACGCTTGCAAAGGAAGAGGTCAATGTCGAGCTGCCGAAGGACGAGCCGGAGACCACCGCCGAGCCTGCGGCAGATATCCGACCCGCAGAGACTTCCGCCGAGTCAGCGGAGACAGAAACGGCAGAAACAGAGGAGACCGAAACGGCGGAAACGAAACCGACCGAAACGGAAAC
>OMPZ01000054.1 GCA_900313125.1 uncultured Eubacteriales bacterium
CTTCGTCAAAGGCTTCGTCAAAGGCTTCGGCGAAAACTTCGTCGAAAAAGTCGGGCGGCTCGTCGTCTGCCGATCCGGCAAAGTACACCGACGAGCAGTACGAAACGCCCCGCTACCCTGCCGCCGACCTCTACCTGAAGGACAACACCTCGCCCGCCCGCTACGCGTTCGCGGGTGCGCTGGCGGTCGTGACGCTCGGCATGGTGCTTTTCGGCGCGTACAGGATAGGTCAGATGAGCGAGGAGAAAAAGCACGGGAAAAGAAAAGACGAAGAAGAGTGATAACATTGGGCAATAAAAACGACCTTACTCAAGGCAGCGTTGCAAAGACTCTCGTAAAATTCGCCGTTCCGTATCTGCTGTCATGCTTTTTGCAGACGTTTTACGGAATGGCGGACCTTTTTGTCGTGGGACTTTACAACACGAAGGAGGTCACCGCCGCCGTCTCGACGGGCAGTCAGGTAACGCACATGATAACGGTGATAATAGTCGGGCTGGCTATGGGCGTGACGGTACACACGGGAACGGCGGCGGGCGCGAAGGATACGCGACTCGCTAAGCGCATATTTGCCGCCGCTGTCAGGTTCTTTTTCGCAGTCGCCGTCGCGCTCACGGCTGCTGCGCTGCTGCTGACACGGCAGATTACCGCCGTTATGCTTACGCCGAAGGAATCTGTACCCGAAACGATACGCTACCTTACGATCTGTTTCTGCGGTATCCCGTTCATCACGGTTTTCAACGTTGTCAGCGGGCTTTTCAGGGGCTTCGGCGACTCAAAACGCCCGATGTATTTCGTCGCCGCCGCGTGTATCGTGAACGTCGCGCTCGACTTTCTGTTTGTCGGCGCGTTTCACCTCGGCGCGTCGGGCGCGGCATTGGCGACCGTCCTCGGGCAGGGCGCAAGCGCGTTTATGGCAGCCGCCGCGTATTTCAAGGTCGATCACGGCGTCCGCCTGACAAAGAGCGATCTCAAACACGACGGCGCGGCTTTGCAAAAGATACTCGCGGTCGGGATACCCGTTTCTCTCCAGGACGGACTTATACAGATCGCTTTCACTATCATCATAATCATCGCGAACAGCCGCGGACTTGTTTTTTCAACAGCCGTCGGCATCGTCGAAAAGCTCATCGGATTCATGTTCCTTGTTCCGTCGTCGTTTCTGTCGGCGATATCAGCCGTCACGGCGCAGAATTTCGGCGCAGGCAAGGTCGAACGCGCGCGCAGGTCGCTTTACTGCGGCATCGCCGTCACGGTGCTGTGGGGCGTTTTCTGCTGCGTTTACAGCAACCTGCTGCCTCAGACGCTCGTCTCGCTTTTCACAAAGGACAGCGCCGTTATCGCCGCAGGCTGCCTGTATCTGAGGTCGTACTCGTTCGACTGCGTTTTCGCGGCGATACACTTCTGCTTCAGCGGCTACTTCTGCGGCTGCAAACGCTCGGCTGTCTCGTTTATCCACAACATATCGTCTATCGTTTTGATAAGAATACCCGGCGCGCTGCTGGCGAGCGCGATGTACCCCGACACGCTTTATCCTATGGGCTGGGCAGCGCCCCTCGGTTCGCTGCTGTCGGCGCTGATATGCGTGGGATTTTTCATAGCTTTCTACAAGCGTGACAACGCCCAAACAGCAAAAAGCGGTGACGCATAACGCGCCGCCGCATTTTTTGATATTTGCCTGTTTTATATAAAACGATATTGAGTAAAACTCTTAACATTTTATTCGCCGCTCTCGGAGTAATTCTCGTCATACTCGTCGTAGTAATCAACGTAGTCGAAACGGCTCTCGTAATCCTCGGCGTCGGACTCTGTATCGCTGTCCTCGCCCCAGAAGGGATCGTCCTCCCAGTCGCCCGTGTTGTCGGCGTCGGAGGAGCTGTCCGTGTCCTTGTCGGAGTCGCTGAGCGGATCGTAATCAACGAAATCCTGTATCACGAGCGACGAGGGATCGAAGCTCCAGTCGGTGCGCGCCGAATTGAGCAGGCTGTTCGTCGGGTCCTTCGTTACATCGACCGTCACGATAAAGCCGTCGATATTGTTGCCCGAAACGGTGTACGGACACTTTGCAGAATCAACGGGAACGGGAATATCGGTGTTGTTGAACGCGTCGAGCTTCGGCATATAGAACGCTACCCACTTCGAGGTGCCGCCGTCGATAAGCAGACCGCCCTTCTCGAAGGTGTAGTCCTTCATGCCCTCAATGTACTCCTCAAAGCAGATCTTCTTCGACTGGATAAACGTCGCGTGCGGAACGCCGACATAGCGGAAATGCCACGCCTCGTAGCCGATGCCCGTGATGTTCGTTTTGTCGGAGGGATAGCGCAGGATAAAGCCGTACTTCTGGCAGTTTTCCGCGAGCCACCCGAAATCGCCCTCGCCGTCAAGCTCCGCCATTTCGCCCATGTAATTATACACGGCTGTGTCGAAGCAGTAGCCCGTCTGATGCTCGGAAAAACCCGGCACGGCGACGTAATAAGCCGTAGACTTCTCGCCCGTCGCCTTTACGGAGTCCTTGTAGATCTTCGTCTGGGCTTCCTTGCTGCGGTAGGAGCTTGAAATAAGTATCGACGTCGAGTCCTTCTCCTTCTTGAAGTCGTCGAAGAACTTGTTTATCGGCTCGACGATGGATTCGTTGATAAACATATCGTCGTCCTTGACGCCGATGGAGTCGCTTGCGTTCTCATAAATATTGACGAGGTTCTCGCCGTCTATCATCGACTGGTATTTGTAGTTGACAAGAATAAGCGGACCCTTGTAAACGTCCTCGTTCAAAACCGTGATAAGGCGGTAATCGGACGGAAGGTTGCTTTTTTCTTCAAACGCGTTCGGCGCGGCTGCCTGAGAACTAAGCCCCGAGAGAGAATCTCCCGACGACGCCCCGGAGGATACGTCGGTGTCGGAGCTTGGCTTCGTGGGGGTCGGCGCTGCGCCCGCGCTTATTTTATGTCCGGAAACAAGCATTGTCGCAATGCCCGATATGAATATTAGCAGTACTATCAACGCCAGAAATCCGTTAGGGACCGACATTTTATCTGTTTTTTTCATAGTCGTGCCTCCTTGATCAGTTTATGATGAAATGGATCATTTTACCGTGATCTTCTTGTACGCCTTTTTGCCGCGCTTTACCATGATGCCACCATTTTCGCGAATGCTGTCGGCGGTGACCGCTGCGCCGAGATCCGTGATCTTCTCTCCGTCTACCGAAACACCGCCCTGCTGAACGTTTCTTCTCGCTTCGCTCTTTGACGGTGCGAGACCCGATCTCACAAGCAGGTCGAGAATGTTGATCGAGCCGTCGGCAAAGTCGCTGTCAGCAAGCTCTGTTGTAGGAACGTTCTCCATCGACGCGCCGCCGCCGAACAGCGCTCTTGCGCTCTCCTGAGCCTTCTTTGCCTCTTCCTCGCCGTGAACGAGCTTTGTCGTCTCGTAGGCGAGTATCTCCTTTGCTTTGTTAAGCTCGGAGCCTTCGAGCTTTTCAAGCTCTGCTATCTCCTCAAGCGGCAGGAAGGTGAGCATCTTCAGACACTTGATAACGTCGGCGTCGCCCGTGTTTCTCCAGTACTGATAGAACTCGTAGGGGCTTGTCTTGTTCGGGTCGAGCCACAGCGCACCCTTCTGGGTCTTGCCCATTTTTTTGCCGTCGGAGGTGAGCAGGAGAGTTACTGTCATGGCGTAAGCGTCCTTGCCGAGCTTGCGTCTGATAAGCTCAGTACCGCCGAGCATATTGCTCCACTGGTCGTCGCCGCCGAACTGCATATTGCAGCCGTAGTCCTGATAAAGCTTGTAGAAATCGTAGCTCTGCATTATCATGTAGTTGAACTCGAGGAAGCTCAGACCCTTCTCCCAGCGCTGCTTGTAGCACTCCGCTGCGAGCATTCTGTTTACGGTGAAGTGCGAGCCTACCTCGCGCAGCAGCTCAACGTAATTGAGGTCGAGCAGCCAATCGGCGTTATTTACCATGAGAGCCTTGCCCTCGGAGAAATCTATAAACCTGCTCATCTGCTTTTTAAAGCACTCGCAGTTGTGTTCTATCGTCTCGCGCGTCATCATCTGGCGCATATCTGTTCTGCCTGACGGGTCGCCTATCATGCCTGTACCGCCGCCCACGAGCGCGATCGGCTTATTGCCGCCCATCTGCAGTCTTTTCATAAGGCAAAGAGCCATAAAGTGACCTACATGAAGGCTGTCGGCAGTCGGGTCAAAGCCAATGTAGAAGGTAGCCTTGCCGTTATTTACCAGCTCCCTGATCTCCTCCTCGTCGGTGACCTGAGCGATCAGACCTCTTGCCTGTAATTCTTCATATAATCCCATCGAAATGTTCCTTTCAAATAAATTGCGTGGAGTATACACTCCCAAATATACAATGATATTATAACAGATTACAATTTGTAATTTGTTACTAAATTGTAACGAAAAGTCATCAAATATTAAGAATTTGTTAATTTATTACGAGTTTGTAATAAATTGCCGTTTCTTGTCGTTTGAGCCGCTTAAAAATATTTGGCAGATCTCCCAAATCTAAAAAAACGGAGATGAATAAGCGGCACCCCTAAAATGAATATCCGCTTCTCCCGGCCGGCGGAAAAAGCGGATAAGATGCTAAACATTTATCAAAGCATATCGGCGATGTCGAGGATAAGCTTTTCGGACTTCTCCCAGCCTAAGCATGGGTCGGTTATCGATTTGCCGTAGATCATGTCGTCAGCCTCGGTGATCTTCTGGTTGCCGTCCTCGATGTAGCTTTCGATCATCAGACCCTTGACGATATTCTTGATGTCGCTGTTCTGATGAACGGAACGGATGACCTCCTCGCTTATGCGTATCTGCTCCATAAACTGCTTGCCGGAGTTCGAGTGGTTCGTATCGATGATGACAGCCGGGTTTTTGAGGTTCGTTTTGGCGTACTCCTCGGAAAGCTGGAGCAGATTTTCGTAGTGGTAATTCGAGACGCTCCTGCCCTGCGGATCCTGATAGCCGCGCAGAATGGCGTGGGCGTAGGGGTTGCCCTTGCTCTCGACCTCCCAGCCGCGGTAGATGAACGTCTGCGCGCTCTGCGCCGCGGTGATCGAGTTGAGCATAACGCCGATATCGCCGCCCGTGGGATTCTTCATTCCGACGGGCACATCTATTCCGCTCGCCGTAAGGCGGTGCTGCTGATTCTCAACGGAGCGCGCGCCGACCGCAACGTAAGAGAGCAGATCAGACAGATAGCGGTAATTGTCGGGGTAGAGCATTTCGTCCGCGCTCGTAAGCCCCGTCTCGGCGAGCACCCTCATGTGCAGCTTACGGATCTTGATGATGCCCTTGAGCATATCGGAATCGGAGAGCGGGTCGGGCTGGTGCAGCATACCCTTGTAGCCCTTGCCGTTCGTTCTGGGCTTGTTCGTATAAACGCGCGGAACGAGCAGCAGCTTGTCCTTGACCCTATCCTGCATTTTAGCAAGGCGCGTAACGTAATCCATGACGGACGTTTCGTAGTCGGCGGAGCACGGGCCTATGATAAGCAGAAACTTATCCGACTCGCCGGAGAATATTTTCTTGATCTCCTCGTCGCGTTTCGCTTTTACGGCTTTCATTTCCTCTGTAACGGGGAACTCGTCCTTCATTTCCTTCGGAACGGGGAGCTTGCGTTTAAATGTACAATTCATGATGATCTGTCTCCTATATCAAATTCAAGGCACACGGCGAGCGGAAAAATGCGCCAAAAAAACGGCGCTTTGTCACACAAGCGCCGGTAATCGCCGATCAAACGACTGTCTCACA
>OMPZ01000128.1 GCA_900313125.1 uncultured Eubacteriales bacterium
GTTTCCGCTCCGTTGCCCGTAAGGAAGGCGATGAAGTACTTGAGCACCCAGCCGCCTATGATGCAGTAATACGGAAGTATCATGAACGGCACCACGCTTGCAAAAACGCCTATCCAACGCGATTTTTTATGGAGCTTTCCGTAAGCCGTGAGCGCGCTCTGCTTAGTTTTTCTGCCTATCGCGACCTCAGACACCAAAAGCGTAAAGCCGAACGTAAGCGCGAGGATAATGTAAACGACAAGGAATATGCCTCCCCCGTCCTTTGCCGCAAGGTACGGGAAACGCCAGATATTTCCCAATCCTACCGCGCTGCCTGCCGCTGCGAGCACGAATCCTATCGAGCTCGAAAATGAACTTCTTTTTTCCTCCATGATAAAACAATGTCTCCTCTCCTGTATTGCATTTCAAAAACGTCAAAAGCTCAGCGCGCAGGAGTACCACACGGCTGCGTCATCCGCCTTGCCCTGCACGCTCCTGTGCTGCCTTTATCTCTGTTTTTTGAATGTACCCCTTTTGTATTATTTGATCACTACTGCCGAATCGCCGAGGACTCTTTTCAGCTCGTTTATCATTACGTCGTTGAGATCGACCGCTCTTTCCATAGGAAGATGCTCGTAGCGTTTTTCATCGGCGTAATAGAGCGAAACGGGGCTCCTGCCGTCAAATACGGCAAGCAACTTTAAAGCGTATCGGTACTCCTCCGAGTCCTGCGACGGGAATTTCAAAAAGATCCTGTTTGCCGGCGTATATCTCACCTGCTGTCTTGTCTCGCCGTAAGAGGGCGAACCTCCCTTTCTCGCTTCCTTTTGGGCTTTTACGACCCTGTCGCAGATAAGGCGCGGTTCGTCGTCGCCGTCGGAAAGGCGTGCGAAAAGCTCGACCGCGTTGCCCTCAAACAATTGAGAGCCGTAATCGTCGAGCGCCTTCGGAAAAACGATCATTTCTGCCGACGCTGTCAGATCCTCTATCTGTGAGAACGCCATGAGCGTGTTCTTCTTTGTCGTGCGCGTGCGAACGGTGCTGATGAAAACGACGAGGTGCAGCAGCTTTCCGGAATAACGCTCCGGCGCGCCGACGATATCGGACAGCTTATCGGGCGATACGGAATCTATGAACGCCTTATACTCGTTGAGCGGATGCCCCGATAGATACAGTCCCATGACATCCTTCTCCATGCCGAGAAGGTCGGACATATTAAACTCCGGCATGATCGGAATGGCGTATTCAGCAGAACCGCTCTGCTCGTCATCGTCGCCGAAAAGCGAGAGCTGACCCTCGACGTTTCTTCTGCGCTCGGTTTCCGCAGCTTCGATAAGCTGCTTTGCGCACATTATCATCTGCCGTCTGTTCGCGCCCAGATTATCAAGCGCACCTGCCTTTATCAGGCTGTCAACGCCCTGTGAATTGAGACGCTTGCCTGCAAGACGCGTGCAGAAGCTGCCAAAGCTCTTGTATTCGCCGTGCTTTTCGCGCTCCTTGACGATCTCCTCGCAAAGCTGCACGCCAAGGTTCTTTATAGCCATCAGCCCGAAGAAAATGTCGCTGCCGCTGACGGTAAACCCGTTGCCGCTGTAATTTACATGGGGCGGAAGCACGCGTATACCCATGCGCCTGCACTCGTCGATATACGGCGAAAGGTCGCTGTGGTCGTCGAGCAAACTTGTCATAAGCGCCGCCATGTACTGCTTGGGGTAATGGTATTTATACCACGCCGTGCGGTAAGCCACCGTAGCGTAAGCCGCTGCGTGAGATTTATTGAACGCGTACGACGCGAAGCTCTCCATTTCGGAGAATATCTGCTCGGCGATATCCTCGCTCACTCCTCGGCGAACGCAGCCGTCTACCGTTACATTGCCGTTCTCGTCGGTAAGACCGTGAATGAAGATCTGCCGCTCCTTTATCATAACGTCCTTTTTCTTTTTCGACATAGCGCGGCGCACGATATCGGCGCGCCCGAAGGAATAGCCCGCAAGCGTTCTCAATATCTGCATTACCTGCTCCTGATATACGATACAGCCGTAGGTAACGTTGAGTATATCCTTCAAAAGCGGGTGGGCGTATTTTATCTTTTCGGGGTGGTGTCGGTTTTCGATATAGCGCGGTATCGAATCCATAGGACCGGGTCGGTAAAGCGAGCTTATGGCGGTGAGATCCTCTATGCTTTCGGGCTTTAGCTGCATTATCACGCTGCGAACGCCCATTGATTCAAACTGGAACACGCCCTCGGTATGCCCCTGCGAGAGCATACGGAAAACATTCTTGTCGGAATAATCTATATCGTCGTCGGAAAATCCGGGGATATCCTTCTCGATCATTCGGCGGGCGTCGTCGAGAACAGTCAGGTTGCGAAGCCCGAGGAAATCCATTTTTAAAAGACCCAGCTCTTCAAGGCGCGTCATAGTGTACTGCGTGACGACGGTATCGTCGTTTTTTGCAAGGGGAACGTAGGTATCTACGGGGTCGCGCGTGATAACGACGCCTGCCGCGTGCTTAGTCGTATTTCTCGGCATACCCTCGACCTTTTTCGCGATATCGATAAGCTGCTTTACCTCGGGGTCGGTGTCGTACCGTGTTTTAAGCTCCTTCGATATTTGCAGGGCTTCGTCTATCGTGATATTCGGCGCAAAGGGTATCTGCTTTGAAACGAGATCGACTACTCTGAGCGGGATATCGAGAACTCTGCCGACATCGCGCACAGCCGCCTTTGCCGCCATCGTACCGAACGCGACTATCTGTGCGACGTGGTCCGCTCCGTATTTGCGCTTGACGTACTCAATGACCTCCTGCCGCCTGCGCTTGCAGAAATCGACGTCGAAGTCGGGCATACTTACTCTCTCGGGGTTGAGAAAACGCTCGAAGATAAGCTCGTAGCGTATCGGGTCGATATCGGTGATACCTATGCAGTACGCGGCAAGGCTGCCTGCGCCCGAACCTCTGCCGGGGCCCACGGGGATACCCTGCGATCTTGCGTACTGGATAAAATCGTTTACGATCAGATAATAGTCAACATAGCCCATTTTATTTACAACATCAAGCTCATAGTCGAGCCGCTTGTAAAGCGAGCTGTCGGGATCTTTTCCGTAGCGTCTGACAAGACCCTCGTAGCATTGTCTTTTGAAATACTCGAAATGATCCTCACCGCCGGGCACTTCAAAATGCGGGAGCTTTGTTTTGCCGAACTCGAACTCCACGCTGCACCTGTCGGCGATGAGCTGCGTATTTTCGATAGCTTCGGGGAGCTCTGGGAAAAGCGAGCGCATCTCGTCCTCAGTCTTGATGTAGAACTCGTCCGTTTCAAAGCGCATTCTGTCGGGGTCGTTTATTGTATGACCCGTCTGTATACACAAAAGTATATCGTGCGTAGACGCGTCCTCTTTATCGACGTAATGCGCGTCGTTTGTCGCGGCGAGCGGGATATCCAGCGCCTTTGACATTTTCACAAGCTCTCGGTTTACTGTCTGCTGCTCGCGAATGCCGTGATCCTGCAGTTCAAGATAGAAGTTACCCTCGCCGAAAAGCTGCTTATAGTAACGTGCCTTGTCGTACGCGCCCTCAATATCGTTCGAGGTGATAAGGCGCGGTATCTCGCCCGCAAGGCAGGCAGACAGGCAGATAAGCCCCTCATGATGCCGTTCGAGCAGCTCGTCGTCTATTCTCGGCTTTTTGTAAAAGCCCTCCGTCCACGCAAGCGAGATAATTTTCGTAAGATTGCGGTAGCCCTCCATATTTTTGCAGAGAAGTATAAGATGATACGGCTTTGAATCAAGCTCCGCCGTTTTGTCATGGCGCGTTCTCGGGGCTACATACGCCTCACAGCCGATTATCGGTTTTACGCCCTGTGCTTTTGCTTCCTTATAAAAATCTATCGCGGCAAACATATTGCCGTGGTCTGTCACGGCGACGGCGTTCTGCCCCTTTGCCTTTACGGAGCGCACAAGCTCCTTCAGACGGCACGCGCCGTCAAGCAGACTGTATTCACTATGAAGATGTAAATGAACGAACGACATAACATCACCCTTTTTTCAATTACGCGGTTGTAGGTTGTCTAAGGCGCAGCTCTCGTCCCGCGCGGCTCGGCTTGCCCAGCAAGCCTACATGATAAGGTGCGGAGCAGATGTTGTTTTGACGATAAAGTTCGGCGGAATTTGCCCGTGCCCGCTCGGGCACCGCGCCTACTTTGTTTAAAAATGCGGAGCAGAAGTTGCTTTGACGATAAAGTTCGGCGAAACTTGTTATTTTTAGAAACGAATTTGGACGCGGGCGAAAATTTGTATTAATGATCAAAGTTTTTGCGCTTGACCGCCGACAGAAAACAGCTTTTTCAGGTAAATGCCCGTATATGAGTTTTCGCACTCAGCGACCTGCTCCGGCGTACCCTCGGCGACGATCGTTCCGCCGCCGCTGCCGCCGTTCGGTCCGAGGTCGATTATATGATCCGCTGTTTTGATAAAGTCCATATTATGCTCGATCGTTACTACGGTATTTCCTCCGTCAACAAGCTGCTGCAAAACGTTTATGAGCACATGAACGTCGGCGATATGCAGACCGGTAGTCGGCTCGTCGAGAATATAGATAGTTCTGCCCGTGGAGCGTTTTGAAAGCTCCGTTGCAAGCTTTACACGCTGCGCTTCGCCGCCCGAAAGCGTCGTGGCAGGCTGACCGAGCTTGATGTAGCCGAGACCCACGTCCTTGAGCGTACTGATCTTTCGGTAAATTTTGGGGATATTCTTGAAAAACTCCATTGCTTCGTCAACGGTCATCTCAAGAACATCGTATATGCTCTTGCCCTTGTATTTTACCGCGAGCGTCTCGTGATTGTAGCGTCTGCCCTTGCAGACATCGCAGGGAACGTAAACGTCGGGCAGAAAATGCATCTCTATTTTCAGGATACCGTCGCCCTCGCACGCTTCGCAGCGTCCGCCCTTGACGTTGAACGAAAAGCGGCCCGAGCTGTAGCCCTTCATTTTTGCGTCGTTCGTCGAAGCGAAAAGCTCGCGGATATCGGTGAATACGCCTGTATACGTCGCCGGGTTGGAGCGCGGCGTTCTGCCTATCGGCGACTGGTCGATATTTATCACCTTGTCGAGGTGCTCCGTTCCGATTATGCTGTCATGCTTGCCGGGGCGCGTCCTTGCGCGGTTTAGCTCGCGCGCGAGGTGATTGTACAGTATCTCGTTCACAAGCGAAGACTTTCCCGAGCCGGAAACGCCCGTTACACAAACGAAAGTACCGAGTGGGATCGACACATCTATCCCACGAAGATTGTTCTCAGCCGCACCCTTTACTGTCAGTAAATTACCGTTTCCGCTGCGGCGCTGCGCCGGGATAGGAACGAATTTTTGTCTTGAGAGGTACTGACCCGTGATCGATCGTTTGCATTTCATTATCTTGCTGACATTGCCGCTGCAAACGAGTTCGCCGCCGTGAACGCCCGCGCCCGGTCCGATATCGACGATGTAGTCGGCCGCAAACATTGTCTCCTCGTCGTGCTCGACCACGATTACGGTATTACCGAGATCGCGCAGGTGCTTCAGCGTACCGATCAGCTTTTCGTTATCGCTTTGGTGCAGACCGATGCTCGGCTCGTCGAGGATATAAAGCACGCCCATGAGCGACGAGCCTATCTGCGTTGCAAGCCTGATGCGCTGGCTCTCTCCACCCGAAAGAGTTCCCGACGAGCGCGACAGCGTGAGATAGCTGAGTCCGACGCTTTTCAGGAAATTAAGGCGCGAGCGTATCTCCTTGATTATCAGCTCGCTTATCTTCGCGTCGCGCTCGGACAATACGAGGTCGTCGATGAACACAAGCGCGTCGTCTATCGAAAGGTCGCAAAATTCGCTGATATTCTTTCCGCCGACCGTGACAGAGAGGATATTCTTTGAAAGCCTTCTGCCGCCGCACTCGTCGCACGGTATCGCACTCATAAAGGATTCTATCTCTTCCTTTATCCATGCGCTTTTTGTCTCGCGGAAACGTCGCTCGAGATTGTTTATGATGCCTTCAAACGGCGTCTCATAGGTACCTGTCCCGTACTCGCTGCGGCGGACAAGCGTGATCCTATCGCCGTCAGTACCGTAGAGTATCTTGTGCATGACGTCCTTCGGGAGCTGCCCTACGGGAGTGTCGAGAGAGAAGCCGTATTTTTTTGACAATGCGTCCATGTACATTGCCGCGATAGTCGAGCCCTCCATCGCCCAGCCGGACGCCTTTATGCCGCCCTGACGGATCGACTTCGTATCATCGGGAACAACAAGCGATTCGTCTATCTTCATGAACACGCCGAGACCGGTACATTTGCTGCACGCGCCGGCGGGATTGTTGAAGGAAAACATTCGCGGAGTCAGCTCGTCCATGCTGCCGCCGTGTATCGGGCAGGCGTACTTCTGCGAGAAAACGGTGTCCTCGCCGCCGATGCTGTTGATAACGGTGATGCCGTCTGAAAGCTTTGACGCCGTCTCGATCGAATCGGCAAGTCTGCTGCGTATCGATTTTTTTATCACAAGTCTGTCAACGACGACCTCTATATCGTGGCGTTTGTTCTTCTCAAGCTTTATCTCCTCGTCGAGAGTGTATATCTCGCCGTCTGCGCGCACTCTTGTAAAGCCTTCCTTGCGCGCCTTATCGAGTACCTTTGCGTGTTCGCCCTTTTTATCCTTAACAACGGGCGCGAGGACGAGTATCTTTGTGCCCTCCTCCATTGCGAGGACCCTGTCTACTATCTGGTCTACACTCTGCTGTTCGATTGCTCTGCCGCACACGGGGCAATGCGGGATACCGATCCTCGCGTACAAAAGACGGAGGTAGTCGTAGATCTCCGTTACCGTACCGACGGTCGAGCGCGGATTCTGCGAGGTAGTTTTCTGGTCTATCGAGATCGCGGGCGACAAGCCGTCGATGCTGTCGACGTCGGGCTTGTCCACCTGACCGAGAAACATTCTCGCGTATGACGAAAGCGACTCGACGTAGCGGCGGCGTCCCTCGGCGTATATCGTATCGAACGCAAGCGACGATTTGCCCGAGCCGGATAGCCCCGTTATGACAACGAGCTTGTCGCGCGGTATCGTCACGTCGATGTTTTTGAGATTGTGCTCTCTGGCACCCTTTACAATGATGTTTTTTTCGGACATAATTTACCCCTTCAAAGCTTATTGCAATACAAATACTGCACCCGGCTTTATATTGCCGGATGCAGCTGCGATTTTGTTTACTTTTTATCGGACTTTCCGCGCTTTCCGAGACCCGGCTTTTTAGCGGGCTTTTCGGTCTTTTCGGTCTTTGCGCTGCTGCCCTCGGACTCTTCCTTTTTCTCGTCGTCCTTTTCGTCCTTTTCCGACTCGTTGACAGCATTCTCCGTCTTTTCGTCCTCTTTTTCAAGCTTTGCGGACTTCTCTTCCTTCGGCTCTTCGGGCTGCTCAACATAGGTGCCCTTCATGATCGCGTCGAACTCCTCGCCGGAGATCTTCTCTTTGACGAGCAGCACCTTAGCTACCTCATGCAGCTTGTCGATGTTGTCGGTGAGTATCTGTGTAACTCTGTCGTAGCCCTCCTTGACGATATCGTAGATCTCGTCGTCGATCTCGGAGGCGATCTTCTCGGAGTAGTTCTTCACATGACCCATGTCGCGTCCGATGAACACCTCGTTGTTGCTTTCGCCGAAGGTTATCGGTCCGAGCTTTTTGCTCATGCCGTACTTTGTTACCATCGAACGGGCGATCTCCGTCGCGCGCTCGATGTCGTTCGACGCACCGGTCGTTACGTCGCCGAAGATGAGCGACTCGGCAACACGTCCGCCGAGAAGTACTACTATCTCCTCTTTCATCTCGTTGAAGGAGTTGTACATCTTATCCTCGCTCGGCAGCGACATTGTGTAGCCGCCTGCGAAGCCGCGCGGGATAATAGATATCTGATGAACGTCGTCCTGCGTTTCGCAGAAATAATGCGCAATAGCATGACCCGTCTCGTGGTAAGCTGTTATCTTCTTGTTCTTCTCGGTCATGACCTTTGAACGCTTTTCCGTACCTACAACGACCTTGATCGTGGCTTCCTCTATTTCGGACATAGTGATAGCCTTCTTGTCGCGCCTTGCTGCAAGAAGCGCCGCTTCGTTGAGGATATTTTCAAGATCGGCACCCGTAAAGCCCGCTGTCTGAGCCGCGATGACCTTAAGCTCAACGTCGGGAGCGAGCGGCTTGTTCTTCGCGTGTATCTTGAGTATCTCTTCTCTGCCGTTGATAGTGGGAGTGCCCATAACTACCTGACGGTCGAAACGACCGGGGCGCAGCAGCGCCGGGTCAAGTATATCGGGGCGGTTCGTCGCCGCGATCATGATAACGCCGATGTTCGCGTCGAAGCCGTCCATTTCAACGAGGAGCTGGTTGAGCGTCTGCTCACGTTCATCGTGTCCGCCGCCGAGACCGGTACCTCTCTGTCTGCCGACGGAGTCGATCTCGTCGATGAAGATGATGCACGGAGCGTTTTTCTTCGCCTGGTCGAAAAGGTCTCTGACTCTTGACGCGCCGACGCCGACGAACATCTCTACAAAGTCGGAGCCGGAGATCGAGAAGAAAGGAACGCCTGCTTCGCCGGCAA
>OMPZ01000043.1 GCA_900313125.1 uncultured Eubacteriales bacterium
AATATCAAAATATTATTCATTCTTCACTACTGCCGCTCTGACCACTTGACCACTTTGACCACCCGTTTTTTATTATATATATAAAAATTATATTTTCTCACGCAATAGTAGGAAATAAAGTGGTCAAGTGGTCAGAAACCCCGAAAAGCCGCATGGTTAAGCCATTTTTTACTGACCACTTTTGAAAATAAAAGTGGTCAGTAAGTGGGCAAGTGGGCAGAGTGAGGAAAAAGCTGCACAACAAATGTGACGGTCGTGTGATGATTTGATTACAAATAAGTTACACAGCCGGGATATTTGCGTTCTGCTGACCACTTTTGCCCACTTTTTCAAAAGCATGGTCACAAAAGTGGGCAGCAGGCAAATTCGATATACTTTATCGAAAAAACATCTTCTCTGCGCCTTAAACAACCTACAACCGCGCAATTGCCAGCACGCAAATTTTGCTTGTAAAGTTTGGTGGAATGTGATATGATTAGTGTGTATTATTATCAGCGCCGAAAGAAAGGAATGACATAAAATGGCATCAGAAAATACAAATACGAATGAGACCGCCGCTACGCGCTTTACGCTTGTGGTCGAGAACGTTTTCTCGGTAGACGAAAACGTCAGTATCGCCGCTGTCGGCAACCTGCACGGCAAGATCAATAAGGGTGACAGGTTCTACATTATCCACCCGGGTTTCCCGGCAGGCATAACGGCTTCTGCCGAAACGCTCGTTGTCGATCAGGAAACGCCCGACTCCGCAGAGGAGTGCCGTCTCGCGATCAAGATCACCGATATCAGCGACCCGAAGAGGATACCGAAGTATTCCGTTATCTCGAACATAGCTCCGCAGGTGCGCGCAGACCCGTCAAAGCCGCCCGAAAACCCCTACCTCGTGGGTCTTTCGATGGAGTATAACCGCCTTGTTAAGGATAACGAGTTCACTTATGCGTTCATGGTGGCTCTGCTTACGTCGCGCTACGTTACGCCTGCCGAAATGCAGCTTGAAGAGCCTGACGAAAACGGCAAGGTACAGCTCAAGGACGCGAAGATATCCTTCAGGCTTCTGAGAAATCCCGCAAATAAGGAGCAGCTCGCTCTGCCCGTGTTCACGGACAATTCCGCGCTCAGACTGTGGAAGGGTGCGCTCGAGCCGAACGCCAACGGCGAAAAGCCCAAAACGGTAATTTTCCCGTTTGAACGCTGCGCCGAGGTGGGCAGACAAAACGGCGGTATCGTTGTGAACCCGTTCGGACCCGCTCCCGTTCTTATCTCCAATCAGAATATCGAAAACACGCTCAAGCTCGGCAAACAGATCGTTGAACGTATGGGTTCTGCACAAGCAGGGAAAGAGACTAAATAATGAAGATCAAAAGATTTATAACGCTTCTTCTGTGCGCCGCTGTGTGCCTTGCCGCCGTCGGCTGCGGCTCGGATAATACACAGCAGACAGCGTCAGATATGCCCGACCCGAACCCGACCGAGCTTTCCGGCTGCTGTGTCACCGGAACGGACGGTATGCTCGTGGTTTGCGGCGAAGGCGACGAGCAGAGAGTCTACGTTATCATCGGCGACACGTCCGACGACAAGATCGCAAAAAAGATAAAGGACGGCGACCGCGTTGAGCTTTCCGCCGACGTTTACGACACCTACTTCCCGATGAACGCGATCATCACCGGCGGTGAGATAATCGACGGCGACAACGCCGTTTACATGAATCAGGGTATGTACGACGCGCTGACAGGCCTGTGCTTCCTCGACACCGACAAAGCCGGCGAGAACGGAATTATCGTGATCGAATAAAATTACATAATAATACGGACTGACTTGATCTGATGATCGCGTCAGTCCGTTTTTTTATTGAATATTGTTATTTATCCACGTCAATATGTCGGTCATGACGGTCTGCTTGCAGCCTTCGCGAAGCAGCTCGTGCCGCGCGCCGCCGTACAGCTTGAAGGTGACATTTTCGGGCGAGACCGCGTGCGTTCTTCGATAGACCTCGAGCACGCCCTTGCCGAAATTGCCCAGCGGGTCGTTTTCGCCGGAGATTATCAGCGTGGGACAGTCGCGGCGGAAGCTTTCAAACCACTCGTCGGTGTTGCATTCCGTACACATACGCACCACGTCGTTCATCGCCTTTATCGAGAAGGTGAAGCTGAACAGCTCGTCGCGCTCGTGCTCTTCGATAACGGCGGGGTCGGTGGACAGCCACGAGTAGTCCTTGTCCTCGTCCTTGAAAACGTGGTTGTAAACATCGTAGAAAAGCCGCTGCGCCGAGTTTGAACGATGCGACGAGCCCTGCACCCTGCTTTTGACGTCCGTCACGGCTATGCCGAGCGGAGCCGCTCTCTGCGGACCCGACGTCCCGGCAAGTATCATGCCGCCGACCGTTTCCGGGTGCTTTTCGCTCAGCAGCCTTGCCGTAAAGCTGCCCATGCTGTGACCAAACACAAAATGCTTTACGCCGGAGTAATCATTGATAAACTCCCCGGCGAAGCGGTGCGCGTCCTCAACAAGCAGCTCGCCGCCGTTTTCCTCGGCAAAAAAGCCGAGACCCGACAGTCCTTCCGCCGTTTTTCCGTGACCGAGCTGGTCGTGGGCAAAGGCGGCTATACCGTGCGCGGCAAGCGTGCTCATAAACTCGTCGTACAGCTCGATATGCTCGCACATTCCGTGTATCACCTGTACGGTCGCCCTGACCGTGCCTATCGGAACGTAGATCACGCCGTTTAAGGTGTGCCTGCCGTCGGAGCTTTTTATTTTGTGCGAAACTGTCGTATAGCGCATAGCATCACCCTGCGAAGAAATTACTTTTTCTTTTTAAAGCCGTCCTTGAGCGAAACGCTCTTGTTGAACACGAGCTTGCCGTCGGCACTTGCCTTCTCGTCGATGCAGAAGTAGCCTGTACGCATGAACTGGAAATGTGTTTCGCGGCTTTCGAGCAGCCCCTTCTCCGCCTTGCAGTTTGTCAGCACCTTGAGCGAATCGGGGTTGATGTAATCGAGAAAATCCTTGTCGCCTGTGTCCGGCTCCGGGTCGGTAAACAGGTTTTCATACATTCTGACCTCGGCGTCGATGCAGCCCTCGGCGTCTACCCAATGGATAGTGCCCTTGATGCGTCTGCCGTCGGGGGTGTCGCCGCCGCGCGTTTCGGGGTCGTACTCCGCGTAAACCTCGAGCAGCTCGCCGTCGTCGCCGCGCTTGCAGCCCGTGCATTTTACGACGTAAGCCGTTTTAAGGCGCACCTCGTTTCCGGGGAACAGTCTGAAATAGCCCTTCACAGGCTCGTCCATGTAGTCGCCGCGCTCGATCCAGCATTCGCGTGAGAAGGTGATGACGCGCTTACCGTCCTCGGGGCGGTTGGGGTTGTTCTCTATCTCAAAGCTTTCGCTCTTGCCCTCGGGGTAGTTCGTGATAACGAGCTTCACGGGGTCGAGCACAGCCATAGTGCGCTGTGCGCGCTCGTTGAGATCCTCTCTCAGGCAGAACTCAAGGAACGCGTAGTCTACCGTTGAGTTCGTCTTTGAAACGCCGATACGCTCGCAGAAATTGCGGATTGACTCGGGCGTGTAGCCGCGTCTGCGAAGTCCGCAGAGCGTGGGCATTCTCGGGTCGTCCCAGCCGTCAACAATGCCGTCCTCGACGAGCTTTCTGAGCTTTCTCTTGCTCATCACGGTGTTTGTGATGCCAAGGCGCGAGAACTCTATCTGACGCGGCTTTGACGGCAGCGTAACATTGTCGCGCACCCAGTCGTAAAGCGGTCTGTGCGCTTCAAATTCGAGCGTGCAAAGGCTGTGGGTAACGCCCTCGAGCGCGTCCTCGATCGGGTGAGCGAAATCGTACATGGGATAGATGCACCACTCGCTGCCCGTGCGGTGATGAGTGATGCGGTTTATGCGGTAAATTACGGGATCGCGCATATTGAAATTGCCCGAAGCAAGGTCGATCTTCGCTCTGAGCGTCATTTTGCCGTCCTCAAATTCGCCGGCTCTCATGCGCTTGAAAAGGTCGAGACTTTCTTCTGTCGGTCTGTCTCTGTAGGGCGAGCGCGCGGGCGTAGTGAGGTCGCCGCGGTACTCCCTCATCTGGTCGGGCGTAAGCTCGCAAACGTAAGCGAGACCCTTTTCGATAAGCTCAACGGCGCACTCGTACATCTTCTCGAAGTACTCCTACGCAAAGAAGAAGCGGTCTCCCCAGTCAAAGCCTATCCACTTGATGCCCTCTTTGATGGCGTCTACACATTCCTCGTCCTCTTTGGTGGGGTTTGTGTCGTCCATTCT
>OMPZ01000131.1 GCA_900313125.1 uncultured Eubacteriales bacterium
CTTTCCGTGGGCGACGTCACCTACGATTACAGCGACGACTACGAAACGGGCTGCGTTATGTCACAGGGCATCGAGCCGGACACTAAGGTAGTCAAGGGCACCTCGGTCACCGTGATGATAAGCAGCGGCAAGCCCGTTCCCGTAACGCTCGAAACGACGATAGACCTCGACGGTCTCGGCACGCCGTTTACGGTGAAGGTCGTTTGCGACGGCACAACGGAGTATGAGCGCAAGCGCTACTCGCTCGTGTTTGAAGACAGCGAGACCGTGAGCATCACGAGAAACATAAACGAGGGAACAAAGACGGTAGAGGTCTATATCGACGACGAGCTGTACCAGTCGTATTCCTTCGACTTTGAAAACGCTTCCGTAAACCTTGACGAGCAGTACGAGGTGAGCGCGGCAAAGCGCAAAAACGAAAGCTCGCAGGCAAGCTCGCGCGCTTCTTCGTCAAGGACGGAGTCAAAGTCCGAGCCGCGCGAAGAGCCGTCAAGCACTATTCCCGACGAGACAGTAAGCCGCGCAGACGGCAGCGCTGTTACCTCGTCCGAGTCTGCAAGCTCCGAGGGTGCGTCGTCCGGCGCGATATTCCCTCTGCCGTCGTTTGGCGACTGATAACAATACCAACACGAATGATCTCTAATACACCCGGAAAACCATAACGACAACAGAGTTTGAGGAGGACGAATATAATGTACGATAATTACGTTTTTGACCTGTACGGAACGCTCGCGGACATACACACCGACGAATGGTCTGATTCATTCTGGGAGAAAATAGCGGGCGTTTATTCGAGCAGGGGCATAACGTTTAAGCGTGACGAGCTTCAGAAGCTTTATTACAAGTTCGTCGATGAAGAAAAAGAAGATGTATTTAAAAGGCACCCCGATTATAAATATATCGATATCCATATAGAGAATGTATTTCGCAAGATATTTGAATACAAGGGCATCTCTGTCGATGACGAAATGATAGAGAAGGAGGCGTGTATCTTCAGAGATACGTCGCGCGAGTATATCCGCCTGTACGACGGCATAGACGAGCTGCTTCACGAGCTGAAAAAGCACGGCAGGGTATACCTGCTGACAAACGCTCAGCGTTCGTTTACATGGAAAGAGCTGGAGCTGCTCGGGATCGTGGATATTTTTGACGGTATCCTCATAAGCTCTGAACAGGAGTGCAGCAAGCCGGATATCCATTTCTTCAAGGCTCTCATCGACAAATATTCGCTCGACCCGAAGAAAACGATCATGGTCGGCAACGATCCCGATTCCGATATCGCGGGCGGCAAGGCGGCAGGCTTTGACACGCTGTATATACACACAAACATCTCGCCCGAGATAAATTACGATACGGGCTGCACATACTTTATCCCCGACGGTGATACGCTTAAAATGAAGGATTACCTGATATGACCCAGGCGCAGTTTATGTACGATCTGATGACGGCGGTCAAGGACCTTTCCGACGAGGAAAAGTACGTCATCATGAACGACTACAATCAGTATTTTTTTGATAAGAAAGAAGCGGGGCTGAGCGAGGAGGAGATCGTCGCCGCCCTGCCCTCGCCCAAAAGCATAGCGGAGGACTATCACCACGGCATACCGACGCCGATAGACGGCATGGACTTCGGCAGCGTATCGGAAAACGAGGATAAGAAAACTCCGCTGAGCATTCTGCTGTTCATACTGCTCATGCCGGTCTGCGCCGTGTATGAGGCGCTGGCAGTCGTGCTGGGCATTGCCGCCGCTGTGGTGATGCTCGCGCTGTGTATAGCCGCGGCGTTTGCAAGCGTAGGCTGCTTCGGGCTTGCGGGGCTGAGCCGCGGATTTATCCTTGTCGGGATAGGCGGACTGCTGCTGACGGTGGCGCTGGTGCTGCTGAGCGCGGCGATGTTCAGAGCGATAGCCGCGGGCATAGCATGGTTCCCGCGGTTTATGAAGCGTGTTCTCAACAACAGAAAGGCGTAGGTGAGGAGTTTTGAAAAAGCTTGTTAAAGTCTCCGCCGTTATACTTGTTGTCGGGGTGATACTTGCGGCGGCAGGCGCGCTCTGGGTGAGAAAGGACGGAGTGAACATCGGCAGCGTATACTCCGTTGTCGAAGAAAATCTGAAGCTCGGCGAGAGCAACGTTGAGATCGACGAGCCCGTGCCGTTTGACCTAAGCGAGGTCACGGGCAGCTCAAGCTCATCGAGCAAGGAGTACGGGCTCAACGAATTTAACACGATAGAGCTGTACTGTGAAAAATGCACCGTCGATTTCGTAACGGCAAAGTCGGATAATATGAAGCTCTCGCTCGACGGGGGAATGCTCACGACCGCCATTACGGGCGGTACGCTGCACATTCAGGCGAAGGGTACTTCTCCGGGAAAGCTGCTTATAAGAATGTCGGACACCTTCAAGGGCGGCTGCGTCGTAAAGGCGGTGTCGAGCAGGATAACGATGCCCGATATCGAAAGCGCGATGGATATGAGCTTCAATCTCAGCGGCAGCTCTGTTACTGCCGAAACGCTCACGGCAGACAGCCTTGATATAGCGGCGTCAAGCTCGAGCTTCACGTCCGATATGCTGTCCGCGTCGGACGGCTTGTCTATCTCCGCGGTCTCGTCGGAGCTCAAGGTCAAGGGCTTGTCGTGCGTACACAGCACGGTCAAGGTGAGCAACTCGACAGCCGTGTTCAAGGGCATTGTCGGAGGCTTTACCGCCGACGCGCAGATGTCCGCGCTCGACGCGGCGTTTGACAGCGTTACGGGCAACATCACGCTCGACATGAGCTACGGCAGCTCGACGGTGAAGGTGCCGAAGGGCGCGCCGCTCAATTTCCGACACGACGAAAGCTACGCGCTTTTCAGAGACAAAACGAACCCTGCACAAAACAGCGCGTCAAACGAGGGCACGCGTTATACAATGGAAACAAATATTAAATTTGGTATTGTAACTGTTGAAAATTAGGAGTAAAATATATTAAACGGCATAAGAAATTTTTTCTTTGCGTGGCTCCGAAGGGGTGCGGGGGCGATCGGAAAGCCCCCGCAATAATCTGCGAAATAATGCTGTGTACTTTAAATAAGGCTGCTGAATGAAAAGAGCGCCTATAAAGTTTTATTCGGAAAAGAAAGGTAATGATTGGCATGAATATAGTAGTACTTGCAGGCGGCTTGAGCACCGAGCGCGACGTTTCGATAACGTCGGGCGGCATGGTGGCGAAGGCTCTCAGAAAAAAGGGTCACAACGTCGTTCTGCTCGATGTTTTCATGGGATATGAGCAGGACGAATGCGATGTAGAGCAGCTCTTCAAAAGCGGCTACGATTTCACGAAGGACGAAGCCGTAGGCGAAAAGATACCCGACCTCGCGAAGGTAAAGCAGGCAAGGCGCGACAAGTCGCCGAGCTATTTCGGCGAGCACGTTGAAGAGATATGCCGATATGCCGATATATGCTTCCTTGCGCTCCACGGCGGCGACGGCGAAAACGGCAGGCTCCAGGCGGCGTTCGACCTCATGGGCATCAAGTACACAGGCAGCGGCTACTTAGCGAGCGCGGCGGCTATGGATAAAAGCGTAACAAAGAGCATCTTCCTGCACTACGGCGTACCGACCCCGAAGGGCGTCTGCTACAACGCGGCATATTGGGACGACGACGTCTGCGAAAAGCACGACATTTTCCCGTGCGTCGTGAAGCCCTGTTCGGGCGGCAGCTCGGTAGGCGTTTCTATCGTTGAGAACAAAGCCGACTTCAAGAAGGCAATGAACGACGCGTTCGAGTACGAGTCGAAGGTCCTCGTCGAGGAGTACATCAAGGGCAGAGAGTTCTCCGTCGGCGTTATCGACGGCAAGGCGCTGCCGATCATCGAGATCATACCTAAGAGCGGTTTTTACGACTACGTCAACAAGTATCAGAGCGGCAGAACAGACGAGATCTGCCCCGCAGAGCTTGACGAAAAAACAACGGCGCGTATGCAGTGTGAAGCCGAGAAGGCTTACGACGCGCTCGAGCTTGAGGGCTACGGAAGAATTGACTTTCTGCTCAAGCCGAACGGCGAGATGTACGCGCTCGAAGCGAACACTCTCCCCGGCATGACGAACGCGAGCCTAATCCCGCAGGAAGCAGCGGCAGCAGGCATCGGCTACGAGGAGCTTTGCGATCTTATAGTAAAATATTCACTTTCTAAATATGAGTAATAATAATGCCCCGGCGTTACAAAACGCCGGGGCTGTTTGCTTTGCAAATGCGTTATTACTGTGCTGAAATCAATTCATTTAAGGTGCGCCAGGCGAGGACGGCGCATTTTACGCGCGCGGGCATGTGAGATATGTCACGCAGCGCGCCGGCTTCGTCAAGCTCGTCTATCTCGTCGTCCGTTGCGTCGCCCTGTATCATTTTCAGGAAAAGCTCGGAGAGACGCTTTGCCTCGTCAAGGCTTTTGCCGGTTATCAGCTCAAGCATGATATCCGCCGATGCCTGCGAGATAGCGCAGCCAATGCCGGAAAAGCTGCCGTCCTTTATTATGCCGTCCTCTATCTTCAGGTGCAGCGTCAGACTGTCGCCGCAGCTCGGGTTTACGCCGTCCATACGGCACGTCGCGTCGGGCAGAGACGACTTGTGCATAGGATTCATGTTGTGATCGAGCAGCACCTCGTTGTAAAAGCTTTTGCTGTCCATTATCTGTACCCCATTCTCCTTCGTATTGATGAAACGCTTTCGAGAAAACGGTCGATCTCCTGTGTCGTGTTGTAGTACATCAGGCTTGCCCTCGCCGAAGCGTGTACGCCGAGATGCGCAAGCAGCGGCTGCGCGCAGTGATGACCCGCGCGGATACATACGCCGTCGCTTGAAAGTATCTCGCTGATGTCGTGCGGATGAACGCCGTCTACCGTGAACGACAGTATCCCCGTGTGGTTTTTGTGATCGTCCGAGCCGATGATGTGTACGCCCGGGATAGCTGACAAGCCGTCGAAAGCGTATTTCGTCAGGAAAAGCTCGCGGCGTTCCATGTTGTCTATGCCGACCCCGTCGTAGTAGTCTATAGCGGCTTTAAGAGCTGCCGCGCCCGCGGCGTTCACCGTGCCTGCCTCGAATTTGTGCGGCAGCTCGGCGTATACCGCGCCCTTTACAGTTACCGACTCTATCATCTCGCCGCCCGTCAGAAACGGGGGCATCTCTTCGAGCAGCCTTCTCTTTCCGTAAAGCACGCCCACGCCCATCGGTCCGAGCATCTTGTGCGCCGAAAACGCGAGGAAATCGGCGTCGAGCGACTGTACGTCCGTCTTTAAATGCGGCACAGACTGTGCGCCGTCTACCATAACGACTGCGCCAACGCTGTGCGCCGCCGATATAATTTTTTCAAGCGGTGCGTGCGCGCCCGTTACGTTTGATACGGCGGCTATCGCCACAAGCTTTGTGTTCGGCGTTATGCAGCGCTCGATCTCCTCGTCGGAAAATTCGCCGTGTTCGCCGCACTTCATATAGACAAGCTCCGCGCCCGTTTTGGACGCGACCATCTGCCACGGCAGCATATTGCTGTGGTGCTCCGCGATAGACACGACTATCCTGTCGCAGGGAGTCAGGTTTTCAAGCCCGTAGCTGTATGCGACGAGATTGATCGCGGAGGTCGCGTTGTTCGTAAAAACGATCTCCTTCGGGCTTTGCGCGCCGATAAAGCGACAGACCGCCTTACGCGCGTTTTCGTAAGCTTCTGTTGCCGCAAGGCTCAGAGGATAAAAGCCGCGCAGGGGGTTCGAGTTGAGCTTTTCGTAAAAATCGCGCTCGGCGTCGATAACGCAGCGCGGCTTTTGCGAGGTAGCGGCGCTGTCAAGATATGCCGCGCCGAGGCATTCAAAAATAGGAAAATCCTCTCTGCGGGGATCGATTATATTTTCACTCATGCTGACCTCCGTATGCGCGCTTGAACGAATCGTAAACGGAGTTTTTCAACAGCATTGCCGCATCGGCAGCCGAAATCCCTCTTGACGCGAAATAGAAAAGTGTCTCGTCCGAAAGGTCGCCTATCGTCGCGCCGTGCGCGCCGTTTACGTCCTCCTCCTCGCAGAGGATAACGGGGAGCGTCTTGTTCTCAATGTCGTCGGCGAGCAGCAGGACGTTTTCCGTTTCAACGCCGTGCGAGCCTGACGAGCCCCTTCGGAAATCTATCGTTCCGCGAAACGTTTTCTTTGCGCTGCCGTCGAGCGCGCCGCTTGCGGTTATGTCGCTTTCGGTGTTTCTTCCGAGATGCGACGCGATGTAGTTCAGGTCGAGCTTATCGCCGCTGTCGCCGAGGTAAAACGTCCGCGAGACAAGGCGGCTGTCGTCGCCCGAAAGCGTCGTGTTCGACTGAACGTAGGTCTCCCTTGTGCCGGGGAAAAAGCTGAACAGCTCAAAGCGGCCGCGGGCTTGAACGTCCGCGTCGAGCTGTGCGACAAGGCGGCTGTCCTGTGCGCGGCTTTGCTCGAAAACAAGGCGGATAACTGCGTCCTCTCCGACGTTCGCCGAAAGCTTTATGAAGATATCTCCGCTGCCGCCCGCTTTGAGAAAAACGCACAGCTCGCCGTTTTCGTCGGCGGCAAGGCTTATGTCGGCGTTCACTATCCCGCCGTCGGCAGCAATGCCGATATTTTCAGTTTTTGTCTCATTTTTGGCACAGGCAGCGGCAAAGCTTTCATCGCGCCCGCCCTCATCGCGTTCGATACGCGCGCCGTTCATGCCGAGAAATCCCCATGTCGGCGAGGGAATGTTGTTTATATTCAAGGTAGCCATTGTTTCACCCGTTACTTTTTCATTTCAAGACGTATCAGATTGTTCATCTCAACGGCGTATTCAAGCGGCAGCTCCTTTGAAACGCTGTCGGCAAAGCCGCTGACTATCAGCGCGCGTGCGTCCTCCTCGCTCATTCCGCGCGACATAAGGTAGAACACCTCGTCGTCGCTGATACGTCCGATACGCGCTTCGTGACCCACGGCGCAGCTTCCCGTGCGGATATCCATCGCGGGTATCGTGTCGGAGCGCGATATCGCGTCGAGCATGAGCGAATCGCACGACACAGACGCTCTCGCGCCCTTGGCGTTTTTGTTTATCACTACGGCGCTGCGGTAGGTGCTCACGCCGCCGTCCTTCGAGATAGACCGCGTGCTGATGACGGAGCTTGTGTCCGGCGCGGAATGCACGACCTTCGCGCCCGTGTCGAGGTTCTGACCCTGCCCGGCGAAGGTAATGCCTGTGAACTCCATTGACGAGCCCTTGCCTTTGAGTATCGTCATGGGGTAGAGGTAAGACGTGTGCGAACCGAACGAGCCTGACACCCACTCGACTCTGCCGCCCTCGTCGGCTACGGCGCGCTTTGTGTTGAGGTTGAACATATTCTTCGACCAGTTTTCTATCGTGGAATAGCGCAGCGTGGCGTTTTTCCCGACGTAAAGCTCCACGCAGCCCGCGTGAAGATTCGCGACGTTGTACTTCGGCGCGGAGCAGCCCTCGATAAAGTGAAGGTACGCGTCGTCCTCAACGATGATGAGCGTGTGCTCAAACTGACCTGCGCCCTTGGCGTTGAGCCTGAAATAAGACTGGAGAGGTATGTCGAGACGAACGCCCTTCGGAACGTAAACGAACGAGCCGCCCGACCAGACCGCGCCGTGAAGAGCCGCGAATTTATGATCCGACGGCGGAACAAGGCGCATGAATTTCTCTTTGATAAGGTCGGCGTATTCACCTCTGAGTGCGCTTTCGAGGTCGGTGTAGACGACGCCCTGCTTTGACACGCTGTCCTTGACGTTGTGGTAAACAAGCTCGGAGTCGTACTGCGCGCCCACGCCTGCGAGCGACTTGCGCTCTGCCTGCGGTATGCCGAGACGTTCAAACGTGTCCTTTATATCGTCGGGAACGTCCTCCCAGCTCGCCTTCATATCGCTTTTCGGGCGGACGTAAGTTGAAATATTGTCGATGTCGAGCCCGTCGAGCGGAGGACCCCACTCGGGTATCTCCAGCTCATTGTATATTTGCAGCGACCTCAGACGAAACTCCCTCATCCAGTCGGGGTCGTTTTTTTCGTCCGAGAGCTTTTCGACTATCTCCGCAGTCAGACCCGAGCTCATGCGGTAGTCGTTATTCTCCTCGTCGCGGATATCGTAGATACTGCGGTCGATATCCGTTACCTTGGCTGTATCGTTCACGTTATCCGCTCCTCAATCCTCGTATTCGGCAAAGCCGTTTTCATTTATCTCGCCGACGAGCTGCGCGCCGCCGGACTTTACTATCCTTCCCCCGACCATAACGTGCGTATGCGTTACGCCGACGGATTCAAGTATCCTTGTGCTGTGAGTGATGACGAGCAGGCTGCCGCCGCATTCCTCGAGATAATTCTTGATACCTGCCGAGACAAGGCGCACCGCGTCAACGTCAAGCCCGGAGTCTGTTTCATCGAGAATGGCGAGAGACGGTTTAAGCAGCAGCATTTGAAGTATCTCGGATTTCTTTTTCTCGCCGCCCGAAAAGCCGACATTTAGGTCGCGGTCGGCGTATGACGCGTCCATCTCGAGCAGGTCCATCGCTGCGCGCAGCTCCTTTTTGAAATCCCAGAGCTTTACGCGCTGACCGCGTCTGCACTCGACGGCTGTTCTGAGAAACGACGAGAGCGACACGCCGCCTATCTCCGGCGGGTTCTGGAAGGACATAAAAAGCCCTGCTTTCGCGCGCTTATCGGGCGGAAGGGCGGTGATATCCTCGCCGAGAAAAACGAGCCTGCCGGAATCGACGCTGTACGCCGGGCTGCCGGCTATCGCGCTGCCGAGAGTCGATTTGCCCGCTCCGTTAGGACCCATGAGGACGTGTACCTCGCCCTTATTTATCTCAAGGTCTACGTCGCGGAGAATATGCTTATCATTTACGCTGACGTTCAGCTTCTCTATAGAAAGTACGTTGTCCATTATATTTCTCCTGTCAGTCAATATAAGTATTATTATATACCTACCAACCTACTATGTCAATAAGTTTTTATGTACGCGTTTGCATTTCGTCTAAGGCACAACGCTTGTCCCGCGCGGCTCGGCTTGCCCGGCAAGCCTACTGAAGTAAAAGCTCTAAAATATTACAACTCTCCGAAAAAATAATTATAATCAGAGAGAAATCTATCGCACTAAACTATACACAGAACACACCGAAGATGTTTAGAGCGA
>OMPZ01000132.1 GCA_900313125.1 uncultured Eubacteriales bacterium
GACAGTATTCCTCCGCTTTTTTCCTTGAAATCACCTCGCCTTAGCGAAATATCCAGTCACTTTGCTATTTTTCAAACAAGCCCTAATGTTCAATAAAACACTTTAAACCTTTTCGGTCTAATTTCCCGTGTGCTGCGTCATCGGGCTTGAAATACGACAGTATTCCCGCGCCATCTTCCTTGCCCACGGAAAATTATCCTCGAAAATCTTTTAAAGGTTTTAATTGAATATTAGTATAACAACTTAAGCTTGTCGTAAAAACCCCTCAGTCAGCCATAAGGCAGACGGAGAGGCTCTGAATGGATCCGTTTTATATAATACAAGCTCATCCTCTTGAAATTGTTACGACTTTTACATATATATTGTATTTTAGGCTAAAATGTGTTAGACTAAAACTGATAAATGGATACAAAAATTCGATAATATTCGGAAGGAATAGAAATTTGATCTGCGGCAAGTGATAGTATGAGTAATAAATTTGTTAAGACGCTGAAAAAAATACCGGGCTTTTTAGCAGATGTAGCGAAGGAGGGCTTTCGCTATCTCAAACGAAAGCTCGGGCTGTGGTGGGAGAAAAAGCTCGACGGCAGAAAACCGGCTCAAGCCTTCAAGGACGGCGCGGTCTCTCTTGCAAAACGCTTTATGGCTCTCTCGTTCAGACGCAAGGCTCTCATAATTTCTTTTTTGATACTGTTTGCCTGCTTCTGCTCGGTGCACAATTTTTGTACGACGCATTTTATGCCGGGAACGGTGATCTGCGGCACAGATGTTTCGGAGATGTCTTTAAAGGAAGCAAGGTCTGCTCTGAGTGATGCCTGCTCGCGCTACGAGCTGACGCTCTTTGAAAAGGACGGCGAAGCCGAGAAGATAACAGGCTCTCAGATCGGTCTTGAGGTCACGATAACAGACGGCTTTGACGATATTTTGAAATTGCGCTCCGGCTACAGCTGGATAACGTCTGTTATGAAAAACGAGAGCGTTTCTCCGGGCGATACCGTTCTTTACAGCTATGATGAAGCGCTGCTGGAGAAAACGATAGCCGAGCTTGACTGCGTAAATGCTTCATCGGCAAAGAAGCCCGTAAACGCCGAGCTGTACTTTGCCGACGGCGAATTTAAGATAAGAGAAGCGATATCGGGCGATAACGTCGATAAACAGCGGCTCGCTCAAAGAGTAAAGACGGCTGTCGAAAATCAGGAGAAGGCTGTCGACCTTCAAGTCGAAAACCTGTATGAGATGCCGGACGTTCTGTCGGACGACCCCGCGCTCGCCGCGAAGAAGGAGATCTGCGACGGTCTGCTCGACACAAATATTTCTTTGAAGATCGGCTCAAGCATGGAGACGATAGGTCCCGAAACGCTCGCCGACTGGTATAACGTAAACAGCGACGGCCGCTCCGCGCTCGACGAGTCGAAGATAAAAGCTTACGTCGAGACGCTTGCGGCAAAGTACAACACGGTAAATTCACCGAAGCTGTTTGTCACTCACGGCGGCGACACCATCGAGGTAGGCAACAGCTATTACGGCTGGCAGCTCGACAGCGACTATGCCGTGCAGATGCTAAGCTCGTTTGCAAGCGGCAAAAGCTCCGTCACCGCCGACCTGACAAATAGGAGCGAGGAGAGCGACAAGTGGTGGCTCAAAACGGGCGTTGAGTACGACGATATGAGATACTACGGGAATACATACGCCGAGGTCAGCATCGACAGCCAGTATATGTGGATGTACCAAAACGGCGAGGTCGCTTTTGAGTCGGAGGTCGTGACGGGACTGCCCGATTCCGAGCATGACACGCCCGTCGGTATATACAGTATCCTTTATAAAGAGCGCAACGCCACTCTCAGAGGTGACGACTACGAGACTGAGGTCGCCTACTGGATGGTGTTTACCGACGATATCGGCTTTCACGACGCAGATTGGCAGGACGCCTTCGGCGACGATATGTACGAATACAACGGCTCCCACGGCTGTGTGAACCTGCCTGTCGAAGCGGCAGGCGAGCTGTACGAGCTTGTCTACCCGGGAATGCCCGTGTTTGTGTATTGATTTTTAAATAACCACCCGTTTTTCGGGTGGTTTTTCTCTTTTTTTGTTCGTGCTTCGATAAAATACATAATGATTTGTGCAACTTGCCGCTTGACTGGTTGACAAAGAGTCGATTTAGGGTTATAATTAAAAATGTATATAATTTATCACAGATAAATGTAAAAAGTATAGTAATTGATCAGATTAGTCGTGACAGCGTCATGGCATCTGATAATAAAAATGCCACGCAAACGCTGAAAAAATATCTTTGCCCGATCGAAGCATGGGCGCTTGCGTTCGGCGCGGCATTCATGATCCTTTTCGGTTACAATTACCATTATATGATGAATCGCTACCCCGGCGAGGGCGGAACGTATTCCTTCACAAAAATTGTGTTCGGCTACGACCACGGATTTCTGAGCGCGTGGTTTCTGAGAATGACATACATCGCGATGATCTGGGCGAACTTCACCGCCCTTGCGCTCGTGCCGTGGGCATTTGTCGGCTTTGAGTCGCTGTCGCATTCGGTCGGGGAGTTCAAGTTCCCGGTTAAAAGATCATTACTGATAATGTCGCTCGCCGTAGAGAAGGCTCTCGCGGAGGAGCACAACAAGGCGAAAACGTTCTTCCTCTCAAATATGAGCCACGATCTGTGAACGCCGATGAACGCCATAGTCGGGCTTGATAGTATCGCATTGCAGATGCCCGGGCTTCCCGAACAGGTGAGAGAACACCCCGAAAATATCGGCGAGAGCGCAAAGCACCTGCTCTCGATAACAAACGATATCCTCGATATGACCAGGATAGAATCCGGTCATCTTATGCTTAAAAAAGAAGAGTTCTCGTTCAGCGGAATGCTTGAACAGATAAACACGATGATACAATCGCAGTGCCGCGACAAGGGTCTTACATATAAATGCAGCATTATAGGAAAGCTGAGCGATCATTACATCGGCGACGATATGAAGCTCAAGCAGATACTCATAAATATGCTCAGCAACGCGGTATAGTTTACCGACGCGCCCGGCAATGTTACGCTGACTATCGAACAGGCGGCGCGATTTGAGGACAACACGACGATAATCATACATACAGCTTATAACTGGGACGATACAAAAGACGAAGCTCTCGCGGCGGGCGTAGACAGCTTTATGTCAAAGCCGCTGTTTGCCGAAACTGTTCTGAAGGAATTTGAGAACATCATGCTGCGAAAACAGCTTCGCCCCGAGACCGTGCACGCCGATCTGTCGGGCAAACGGATACTTCTCGCAGAGGACGTGCAGATCAATGCCGAGATAATGAAAAAGATACTCGGCATGAGAGATATGAAAGCAGATCACGCCGAGAACGGAAAGCGCGCTCTGGAGCTTTTCGCAAACAGCCCCGAGGGCACCTACGACGCTATCCTGACGGACGTCAGGATGCCCGTTATGAACGGCCTTGAAGCGGCGCAGGCGATCAGAGCTCTCGACAGGAACGACGCCGCAAAAATACCGATAATCGCAATGACGGTCAACGCCTTTGACGAGGACGTACAAAACTCCATGCAGGCAGGCATGAACGCTCACCTGTCAAAGCCTGTGGAAATGGACCGCTTGTATGAAACTCTCGAAAAGCTCATTGGAGAAAACTCTTAAGGAGATGTATATATGAATGAAAGATTCGGAATGGAGGAGGGTATTCGCCGAAAGGTGTTAGTGGTCGATGACGAGCAGGTAAACAGAAAGCTGCTCGGAATGATCATCGGCCGCAAATATGACGTCATTTACGCAGAGAGCGGCGTTCAGGCGATGTCTCTGATACGAAGAAATGTAAAAACTATATCGCTCGTTATGCTCGACCTTCTTATGCCGGAAAAAGACGGCTACGAGGTGCTGAAGGAGATGCGTGAGTCTGACGAGCTAAAAATGATACCGGTGATAGTGCTGACCTCGGAAAAATCAGCCGAGGTAAAAAGCCTGCAGCTCGGCGCGGCAGATTTTATCTCGAAGCCGTACGATATGCCCGAGGTGATACTCGCGAGGGTCAGCCGCTCGATCGAGCTTGCCGAAAGCTACAAAATGCTAAACAGAACGGAGCATGACAGCCTGACGGGGCTTTACAGCCGAGACTTCTTCATGGAGTACTGCGAGCGATTAGACAGCTTTTACCCCGAAAAGCAGATGGACGCCGTTGCCGTTGACATCAACAGGTTCCATGTCATCAACGAGCTGCACGGCAGGGCTTACGGCGACAGGGTCGTAAAAGAGACGGCGATCTGCATGGGCGGTATCGCGGCGCGAGAGGGCGGTCTTGCGGGGCGCAGCGGAGTCGATTGCTTCCTGATGTACATTCCTCACCGAGACGATTACTCCGACCTCGTTGCCGAATGCGACACGCTGCTCGAAACGACGATACCCGAGATATCTGTAAGCGTTCGTTTCGGCATTTATGCCGACGCCGACCGAAGTCTCGAACCGGAAAGGCGTTTTGACCGCGCAAAAAGCGCCTGCGGCAAGAAAAAGAACAGCCGCAGCTCAACGTTCGAGTTTTACGATACCCAGCTCTACGAGAAGGAAATGTTCGACGAGCGTCTGATAAGCGATATGGAAACGGCGATCTCGGAAAAGCAGTTCACGGTATATTTTCAGCCGAAATACGACGTCACCGGCGACGAGCCGCGGCTGTCGAGCGCGGAAGCTCTTATCCGCTGGATACACCCCGAGCTTGGCTTTATCAGTCCCGGAGCGTTCATTCCGCTTTTCGAGAACAACGGACTTATCCACAGGCTCGACAACTTCGTGTGGAACGAAACGGCTGCCACGATACGAATGCTGAAGGAAAAATACGGCGTTTATGTGCCGATATCGGTCAACGTTTCGAGGATAGACATTTTCGACCCGGAGTTCGAGAGCAAGCTACTCGAGATCGTGACGAAAAACGGACTTGAGCCTAAGGATCTGCTGCTTGAGATCACCGAGTCGGCTTACACGGAAAATTCTTCGCAGATAATCAAAGCGGTCGAAAAGCTTCGCGAGGGCGGCTTCCGCATAGAGATGGACGACTTCGGCACGGGCTATTCGTCGCTGAATATGCTGTCCGCTCTGCCGATCGACGCACTAAAGCTCGATATGCGATTCGTCCGCCATATCCTTGAGAACGACAAGGATCTCAGAATGGTCAAGCTGGTCATAGATATCGCAAAATATCTCGAGGTGCCGGTTATCGCCGAGGGCGTTGAAAAGAAGGAGCAGTACGAGCTGCTTAAGGAATCGGGCTGCGACGTTATACAGGGGTATTATTTCTCACGTCCCCTTCCGCCGGACGATTTTGAAAAGCTCGTTATCAAAGAGGAGGGTAAAGTATGCTGACGATAGAAAAGCTTAGGGATTTCGGTGCAGACACCGAGGACGGACTTAAACGCTGCCTTGATATGGAGGATTTTTACCTCGATCTTGTAAAAACGTCAATGGACGATTCTCAGCTAAACGAGCTTGCAGCGGCTCTTGACGCACGCGACCTTAACAAGGCTTTCGAGTGCGCCCACGCGCTTAAGGGCGTTTACGCAAATCTTTCGCTGACGCCGCTTTTCAAGCCTGTCAGCGAGATGACAGAGCTGCTTCGCAGCCGTACCGACACCGACTACTCAGGGCTGCTCGAACAA
>OMPZ01000133.1 GCA_900313125.1 uncultured Eubacteriales bacterium
CCTTAATAATATCGTCTTTCCGAAAAGGCGAATGATCACTATGAGTAGATCTATACTCTTTTCTTATACTAATATTCAATTAAAACCTTTAAAAGATTTTCGAGGATAATTTTCGCAAGGCAAGGAAGAGGGCGCGGGGTGCGGGTCTCCTGTGGAGACCTCTGCGTCAGCAGAAGCACCGACCGAGTCGGCAGGCGAGACTATACTGTCGTATTTCAAGCCCGATGACGCAGCACACGGGAAATTAGACCGAAAAGATTTATACATCCCTAAGCCCATTTCACTTCCCTGCTATTTCAGAGGATATCACCCTTTTATCTGCTGCATAATAAACGGATCTTTGATCTTATTGTCGTTTGCAAGCATTATCATCTTCGTAATGATCTCCGCTGTTTTCGGGTCTTCATCGAGGAACGGCAGGAATATCTTGCTTTTCTTTCCGCTTGAAACGGTGACAATATTTATCACATGACCTCCGATAATATGTACCACGCCGCTGCCGAGATGTATAGAGTATCTGCCCCATTTCCCGTCGATGATAATATGATTCTTGTCGATTGAAGCGTTCTTTATTCCAAACAGCTTGATGTTGTAAGCAGCGATGACGGAACGCATTTCAATAGTAGAGTGACTCGTTTCGGGGTCGACACCGCCTGCGTGGGCAACGCTCACGGCAAGGTCAACATCACGCATTACCTCGGAATAGATCACATCGGGTATTTGTTCGATCGTAAGCGGCGAATAGCTCTTTCTGTCATAGAAGCATACGCCCTCTATCATCGGAGCTTCGATATCGGCAGGGCTGAACCAGTCCGCCTCTGCGTAAAGAGACGCGATTATGTTATCGTCGTAGTATATTTTCTGCAAGCCGTCCTCGTAATCCGCTACCCAGCGCCTTGTTTTGAGTGCGCCGACCGTTCGCTGCGCCTGTATCTGATAGCCGGAAAACATACGCGACATCGTCTTTTCGTTTTCCTCCGGCAGCTTTACATAAAGCTCCCGGAACACCTGGCGGAACGGCTGAAGCTTGCCTTCACCCGACCCGCGCTCCAAAACGGCGGTCTGGAATCCCGACCATACTCCGTGCTTGTACAGATCATACGGGTGTGCGGCGCGAACCGAGGTTTGAGCTGTCAGGCTGTGATGTATCCCGTTTTCATCGATAATGCCGTCATTGTCGATAAAGCCCGCGATAAACGTGTCTCCCGCTGTGACGAATACAAGGCTTTCGTTTATGGCGGCAGTCACGGGATTTTCGCAAAGCTCGTTTAGCTCGCCGAGCGTAAATATGCTGCGCTCCTCCATCGCAAGCTCAAACATTTTTACCGTGCGGCTGTACTGCTGCTTGAGCTTATCGTGGAACTCCTTCACGGCGATAAATCCTTCGTTTTTCTTGATCGCTGCAGGAGTGGATCTAAGCACCTTTTCATTTTTCTCGATGATGAGCGACGGCTTTCCGGCTTTGTCAACCGAAAGCCTGACTGTATATTCGCCGATCGGCGTCTTATCGAAATAATGCTTGTTTTGTCTGACAAGCTCCGTTTCCATCGAGAGAGTAAGGCGCGTTTCGTCAATGTATCCCGCTGTTGCGGCAAGGTTTTTCAGCGCGTACTTTACTGCTTCGCCTTCGCTTTGTCTGCGCTGCGCGCCGAATTTCCTGCTTTGTTTAAGATACTCTTGAATAAACTCATAGCGCTGCAGGATATCGGAGCTGTCCTTTGACGGGATAATGGCAAGCGCGAGCAGGAGATCCTTGTTGCGCTTGTCGGAGATAGCCTCCTCCGCAGCGGCAATATTGAGCTTACCGAGAGCTGCATCGGCAAATTTTCTCGCCCTTGTGTGCATATTGCTCGATGAAATGTACTTTGCGCTCTTGTAAAGGCGATCAAAGGTCTTTTCCCCGAGCTGCTCGTAGACCTCGCGGAACCACTTTGCGTCAAAGCAGCCGCCGTTAAGCTCTTCCTTAGTAAAGGGCGTATACTTTGCTATGATCGCAAGTCTCTGAACGGAGATGTAGTCGGCAGTATGCGCCATAAAGTAATAGCAGCCGCTTCTGAAGCCGTCTAACCCCAAGTGCTCCCCGATCATATCTATCCATTGAGGGGCAAACATAGCGACCTCGATCAGACGTTCATCGGAAATGTGAGCCTGCTTCGCCTGTTGTGAAAGCTTTTCGGCGCTGTCGTCCTCGGTCTGATAGCAAACCCGCAGCAAATGCCCGAGACTCTCTTTTTTAGTCATTTTTCCGCTGTGTATAGTCTTCAAGGTCTCATTTCCGAGTGCCTTGAGGATCTCTGTCAGGCGGTCAATGCCGTGGATCCTGCGAATATTCGGTACGGCTTTTGAAAATACGGTCTCACTATCGCCGCGCTTTAATTCGGTGTTGAGAACAAGCTCGATCATGCTTGACAGCAGCTCACTTGAATTTCGATACAGAAGGCTGTCCTTAGGGATCTCGCCGTTTTTGCTCAGCGCTTTGCCTTCAACTGCAAGATATCTGTTGATCTCCTTCTTCTCGTAATATGACAAGGTATTTTCGGTAATGGCACTAAGCTGTCTGATAGAATCCGGCAGACCTATGTATTCAAACATCACCTTGTAGACCGCGTCTTTTGTGATCGTACCCTTTGCGAGGGCGAGCTGATATGTGTATACGCCGAGAGAAAGCGGATCGCTTCCGCGGTGATCTCTGCGCTCCATTTCATGATTAACCTCATTCTGCTTTAAGACAAGCTCGTGGAGAATGCGGAAATTCTTATCAAAATCCTTGTCAATATTGACTCTGAGCATATCTATGATACGAAGCGAAAGCAGCTTTGACAGATAACGCGTTGGGCGGTTATACCAATACGACCTGTTTGCATCGTTGTCGGGCATTAAGATAAGCGTCTCCATCGGCAGACAGCGGGCAAAATACAGCACACAGTTTTGAAGGACTTCAAGAGGTATATCAAGGTCAAATTCGCTCATTATGCTGTCGTAAACGCAGGAACGCGTATGAGCAAAGTCGTTCTCAAGAAATCGTTTGTCCTTAGAGCCAAGCTCTTTATCATAATCGAAATCGGCGATCGTCCCGAAAATTTCCTTCTGAGTTTTGTCATAATACTTTTTCGATACGCGTGACAGCTCGGTAGGACGGTACTCTTGCTGAAGGTGGAACAGGAAAAGCGACCAGAACCGCTGCGGAGTTTTTATCGATTCGCGGTAATACCGCGACCAAAGCTCATAAAACGGCGTTACCTCCCATATTTTTTGCCGCTCACGCTCCTCAGTTACAGATGACCATTTACACGGCAGTCTCCCGAAAGTGCCGAGCAGCCGTTCTTCACCATTGTAGTCGGTATATTCAAGGCTTGCGTTTTCGTCAATGATCGTCATCAGATCGCGCTCCATCTGAGCAAGCTCCTTGTGCGGCACGGAGAAGAACTTTCGTACAAGCTTTATATCTGGCTTCATATCCGCGGGGGCAATAAATGCGTTTGCGTCGTAAATGCCGTATCCGTTGTCGGCGGTCAGCTCCTCGCTGTCATTTTTACCGACTATCTCGTTAATGAGTATCCTTTCACGATCTGAAGGCGATTCTATCGAATCAGCGGCAGCGATCGCTTTTGAAAGATCAACGCTTTTGTATTCGCCCATCGCGAACATCAAAAGATCGAGCGCGGCTAATCGGACGTTCTCTTCCTTAGAGGAAAGCATTCGCAGGATAGAGGCTTCAAGCTGCGCCGCAGGGCGTATTTTCAGAAGCTCCAGCACGCCGCTGCGAACATCGGCGGTCTTATATTTTGCGAAGCTCTCGATCGTCTGATATTCCTCATCGGTAAGCGAGAGAGCTTTGAGCGCTTTCACAGCCGTCCTGCGTGTGTACGATTCCTTGTCGGCAGCGGCGTTTATCACGATATTGCGCAGCTCCTTATTTTTGCCGCCTGTCATTTCGAGGTCGGCGCCGATAATATCAATAACATCAGAACGAACTGCCGCGTCAAAATCAGTCAAGTGTTCGCCCAGATATCTGAGCTTATTCTCGTCGTTCAAAGCAACTGCTGCTCCAAGCATACACTGCATTATGTCGCTCTTTGATATCTCCCCTGAAAACCACGGGAACAAAAACGGAGCGTATTCGATCTTCTTTTTCGGCATTGACGCTAAAAGCCCCTGCATAATATCGTAATGCTTTTGCGCCGCCTTTTTATCCCTTAACATCAGATCTGCATATTGGTCCATACTGATATATCCGCGTCTGGTGCTGTAATTGAAATAAACGTACATCGGGTAATACATTGCAAACACCTTGTGGTCATTGGGGTTCGCTTCAATGACTGCTGACGCTGCGCGGTATGTAACGCTTTTTATTTCGACCTGACGCATAAAATAGCCGATCGTTAAAAGCTGGATCTCGTTGGCCGTATAAGTATGCTTGCCGTCTGCACCGATAAGAGCGAATACTACGTCAAGCGCGTCAAAGATCTCATAAAAGCTCAGCCCCCACAAACCGCAGTAGATATGCACCGCGTCTGTGGTGTTGATAAGCTCCAAGCAATTTTCACGGCTTTCAAGGGAAAACAGCATATCGTCGAGCACCTTTTCGGAAGCACGGTCGGGGTCGCCCTCCCAACAGATACCGCACCATGTTGCCACAGCGCGCTTCACAGATGGGAAGCGAATAAGATTGTTGTCCTTGATCGTATGCAGTATCATACGGAAAGCCTCGGCAGTACCGCAGTCGGCGCTTTCGCAGATAGCCTGACGCAGACCCTCCTGCAAGCGTGCCGCAACAAGCAGACCGCACATGAGCTTATGAAGCTCCTCGTTATCGGAGCATATTACCGAACGGATAGTGTAGTAGCTCAGCACATTCGTATTGTTCTCACTCGTTATCATGTCTCGCAGTAATGTTATGACCTCTTCATCACCCGAGTTTATGCGTTCGGCAATAAAATTATCGGTCATTCGCAGGCTCCGATAGATCGAGCGTTTGATATTGTCGTCCCATTCATCACAAACGATCGGCTTCAAGCCGCCGATCTTCAAGCCGAGCACTCCGACGATGTAGTAATAATTCATAAGCTCAAATACTTTTTGAGCATGAGGGAACACGTCACGGCTTCGGTAGCTTCTTCTCATATATGTACGGCTATACTGATAACGCACCATGTTATCGCAAGCGCGGTAAAAATCGCCTATAAACTCGTCAGGCACAAGAAGCTCTGCGACTCTGCCGTACTCGCGCCTTACAAAATCGGAAAGCGAGCCTATCTTCTGCCGTTTGATCTCAACGTAGTATTTTGAATTTCTGCTGAATCTTTCATCGGCGCCATACATGACATGATGCATTACCTGCTGTTCGTCCTTTGAAAGACGGTTGATCTCACGCTTGTGAGCTTTTAAGAATTTTTCGTTGTATTCTTTGATATGATCGTAGCTGTAGGGCATTTTCTTGTTTCCTCCTTTACCACATTCTACCCGCAAGCATCGTCAGCTTAATAAAGGTCAGACTTTCGACCCTATTGAGATCGACTGCTTCGTCAAGCGACTCGAGCTTGCTTTCATCGGCGAAAATAACGACTATCCCGTCTTTAAACGCTTCCAACGCGTTGTCGATCGCTTTTTGAAGCTCGGGAGAGCTTTCGCCGTAATTCACATTAAACGACACCTTGCCGAGCTTCGCCTTATTCTCGATCATCTCGGGTGTCAGCACTTCGATCAGATCGGAGGTCTCACGGCGCTCGTTGTACTCGCTGACGCACACCTTGACAGCCGAGCTTATCAGCTCACGGACAGTCGCTATATTTTCGTCAAGAAGCATGGTGCGTGCCGTGATCCTGCTCTTTTTCCCTGATACTGATCTTACATTGATTTTGATCTCCTTCATAATACCTCCTGTAATTGTTTTTCTTACTCATTTTTTGTACAAACGTATTTCTAATACTAATATTCAATTAAAACCTTTAAAAGATTTTCGAGGATAATTTTCGCAAGGCAAGGAAGAGGGCGCAGGGTGCGGGTCTCCGGTGGA
>OMPZ01000193.1 GCA_900313125.1 uncultured Eubacteriales bacterium
CAAGTAGGGAGGTGTGTATATGGACATTAAGCCTATTATCTGGATCGCTGTTATGGTATTGATGGTGGTCCTTGAGGGCGTTTCCGCGCAGCTTGTTTCTATATGGTTCGTTGCCGGCGCTCTTGTGGCTTCAATTGTCAGCTTTTTTGTTCCCTCTTTCCCGATCCAGCTTGTCGTATTTGTCGGCGTTTCGCTCTTTCTGCTCGCCGTTACGAGACCCTTCGTTAAAAAGCTGAAGGCTTCGACGAAGGTAGAGCCTACGAACGCAGACCGTTACATCGGCAAAACAGCCGTTGTTATCGAGGACATCGACGAGGTGACAGGCGGCGGTCAGGTCAAGGTAGGCGGCAGCGTATGGTCCGCCAAATCCGAGAGCGGTGTTTCTATCCGCAAGGACAGTAAGGTCACCGTTAAAGGGATCAAGGGCGTAAAGCTCATAGTTGAACCTCAAGTCTGAGAGCAGGCATCGAGGGCAGTTGCCCGAAATCAAATCGTAAAGGAGTTGATCACCATGGGTGGTGTAGTTTTTTTCGCGGTCATAGTTCTTATAGTTGTTATTGTAATTATTTCTAATGTTAAGATCGTTGCACAAGCTAACGCGGTCGTTGTAGAGAGACTTGGTACCTATTACGGAACGTGGTACACAGGACCTCATGTAAAACTGCCGTTTATTGACAGAATAGCAAAAAAAGTTTCGCTTAAGGAGCAGGTGGCAGACTTTCCGCCCCAGCAGGTTATCACGAAGGATAATGTTGGTATGCAGATAGATACGGTGGTATATTTCCAGATCACCGACGCAAAGCTTTACACCTACGGCGTAGAAAACCCGATCTCGGCTATCGAGAATCTTACGGCGACAACGCTGCGTAACATCGTAGGCGAGCTCGAGCTTGACCATACGCTTTCTTCCCGTGATGTAATAAATTCAAAGATCAGAGTTATTCTCGACGAAGCTACCGACGCCTGGGGCATCAAGGTAAATCGTGTGGAGCTCAAAAATATTCTCCCCCCGAAAGAGATCCGTGACGCAATGGAGAAGCAGATGAAGGCTGAACGTGAGCGCCGCGCAAGGATTCTTGACGCAGAGGGTGAAAAGGAAAGTCAGATACTCGTGGCACAGGGTCACAGAGACGCAGCTATCCTTCAGGCAGACGCTATCAAGGAGTCGAAGATCAGAGAAGCTCAGGGTGAAGCAGAAGCAATTCTGACAGTACAGCAGGCTTACGCGAATTCTCTCAGAATGCTGACGGAAGCTAACCCGTCCGCAAGAGTTATCGAGCTCAAGAGTCTCGAAGCACTTCAGAAGGTCGCAGACGGCAAAGCTACCAAGATCATAGTTCCTTCAGATATGCAGAATCTTGCAGGCCTTGTTACATCTATCAAAGAGGTAGCAAACGTAAACCTTGAAAAGTAATTAAGGGCAGCACTACATGGCCGACGGGTTGTGTAGTGCTGTTTTTCTTTATGGAGCGGAAGTATATGAAATATAAGAAAGTATTCAGATCGGCGGTAATGACCGCCCTGCTGCTTGTCGTGATTTCTCTTGCTTTGTGTGTCACGGCGTCGGCAGGCGGTTCATACTCGATACATAAACTCGATATCAACGTTGCGCTGCAGCCCGACGGTTCGGCGAATATCTCGGAAAAATGGTCGATAGAATACGAAGACTATAACGGTTCCTTCTCTCAGTTTGACCACGGATTTCTGAAAAAGCTGCCGAAGATCCAGCAGTACGGCGAGCTTGTCGCGCACGAGCTCAGGATAAACGGCGAGACTGTGCCTATCGATACGTCAAAAGGCAGCATGACGGCGTGCATCGACAGCAGCGGATAATGAGGACAGACTCGTCTGGTACAAAACGATAAACGGCTGGAGCGAAACGACGTATGAATGCGATTATACGCTGAATGACGCCATAAAGCGGCGCGGTGACGAGATCGTTTTTTCCTGCCGCTTTGTCGGAATGAATTTTTAAGAGAAGATCGAAGAGATCAACGTAAATATTGAAAAGCTGCCGGGCGTCGTGGTGAAAAGCGTCACATCGCGTAAGGGTGACGAAGCATTCTTTGACAGCGGCGATCATTTTTCCGTTAAAGAGAACGACTCGACGGGGCTTTACGTCCTCACGCTAAAGCTTGAGGACGGCGATGATCCGTATTTTTCTGAGGGTCTGACAAATGTGAATACGTTCGATACGCTTTTTACCGTACCGTTCAGGATCGTTTTGCTTGAATTTATCAAGCCGTTCCTCGGATTTTTGGCAGCGCTGTTTGTAGTCGGCGGTATTCTTTTGCAGGTGATCTCCAATGCGGGAAAGAAAAACAGTAACGACGGCGACGATGATGATGACGATTATGACGGCATAGGTGTTACTGTCAGCGGCGGTCATTTTGGCGGCTGCGGCGGAGGAGGAGCGCGGTGAGCATTGTGAATAATCAATTTGAAAAAGGTGACAGTATGAAAAAACATTTGATCTGTTTTGCGCTTGTGCTGCTTTTGCTTGCGGCAAGCCTGCCGTTTTGCTTTATCACGGCGCACGCCGACGGCAAATACGCTATCCCCTCGGTCGATTTTTACGTTGAAATTCAGCCCGACGGCAGCGCGAATATCCACGAGATGTGGACAGTAGACTACAACGGCTCGTTTCACCGTTTCCGCCACGGATATCTGATAAGGCAGCCGAAGGCGCAGAAGTTTGACAGCCTTGATATTTCCGGCTTCAAAATAAACGGTGAGAGCGTTCCCATGTCCTCGGACGAAAGTGATATGACAGGGAACGTTATAGAGGTCAATGGCGAAAGGCAGCTTTGCTGGTACAAAACGATAAACGGCATGGAGTCGGTGACGTATGAAGCCGATTATGTCCTGAAAAATGTCGTAAAATCTCTCGACGGCAAGCCTGTGTTCTCGTGCCGCTTTGTCGGTCAGGACTTTGAGAAGGAGATAAGCTCCGTAAACGTTTATCTTAAGAAAAACAGCGCGCTGAGCATAAACGACGCGTATGTCAACACAAACGGCGGTCAGGCAATAGTGGACGGCGACTATATCAGCGTCGGAACGACGGGTTCAAACGGTCTTTTTGTAGCGACCTTTATCTTTAGCGAAACTACAGGCTCGTCTTATTTTACGCGAACGCCAGATAAGATAAGCGAGTCCGATCTTGAAAAGGCAATGAAGGAGGTCGGCAGTTTTACGAAAAATCCTTTTGCAGCGCTCATAGGCTATGGCTTTCCTGTATTGTGGTTTGCCTTGACCGTGGTCGTATCCGTCGTATCCCGCAAGAATCGGAAAAACGGCGGCACGGGCTATGGATGTTCTTCAAGTAGCTTTAGCTGCGGCGGTGGCTGCGGAGGAGGCGGCTGTGGCGGCGG
>OMPZ01000155.1 GCA_900313125.1 uncultured Eubacteriales bacterium
ATCTCCATCGCGGGGCGCAGACCGATCTGATCCTTCAGCTTGTCGGACGGCGCGAGACCGTACAGTATGATGCCTGCGCGGACCATATCCATGTGAGCCTGCTTGTAGTCCATTATAGCCGCCGAGTTCGAGCAGTGGCAGATAAAGTCGTCCGACACGGCGCCCTTCTCTTTGAGTGAATCGCAGAGCGCGCGGAAGCACTCAAGCTGATGCTCGGTGTACTCCCTGCCCTCTTCCTTTTCGTCTGACACGGCGAAATGAGTGAACGCGCCGGTGATATTCAGCCCTTCGAGCTTTATTATGTCGAGTGCTTCGGAGAGCGCGTCGTCGCGCGTCAGATCCTGACAGAGGATACCTATACGGCTCATGCCCGTGTCGATCTTCAGATGAGCCGAAACGGTCACGCCGAGAGACTTCGCGCTTTCGGAAAGCTCGTGCGCGTACTCCTTCGACACGATAGCCTGTGTGATATTGTTGTTAGCGAGCGTTTTCGCGTAGCTCGCTGGCGTATAGCCGAGGATAAGTATAGGCGCGGTAATGCTCGTTCGGCGCAGCTCTATCGCCTCTTCAAGATTTGAAACGGCAAAGAAATCGGCGCCCAGCTTTTCGTAAAGCGCGGCGAGCTCCTTTGAGCCGTGACCGTACGCGTCCGCCTTTACAACGCAGCAGAGCTTTACGCCCGGCTCGGTACAGGCTTTTATCACATTAAAATTATGCTCAATTTTATTAAGATTTATTTCCGCCCATGTTCTTCTGAAATAATCTTCCACGATAGTATCCTCCGTACTGTTGATCTGTTCACTATTATAGAAATGCTTTGTTTACCCCTCAACGGCGTTTTTTATGTAATCCATTTTCAAAACAGCGTTTGTTTTCCCGTCAACTATCACCTGCGCGCAGTCTATACGCGGCTGCTTGTCGGTCGGGTGCTTCATCAGGTAATCCATGACCGTTTTTGTAAATTTGCGTATCTTCGACGGCGTTATGCTTTCAAAGCCGCCCGCAAGAGAATCGGGCGTGCGCGTCTTTACCTCGACGAAGATCATTCGCACCTCGTTTTCGGCGATTATATCGACCTCGCCCCATCTGCTGCTGTAATTGCGCGCCCTTATCGTGCAGCCGCGGTCTTTGAGATATCGGCAGACGTGCTCCTCGCCCGCTTTGCCGCGGCGGCGTATCTCAAACTCCCTGCTTTCCATGCTTTGCGTACAGCTTTCTCAAAAAGCTCGGGCGGTGGATAGGCGTCGCGCCGTACTTCAAAATGGCGTCGCAGTGAGCCGCCGTGCCATAGCCCTTGTGCTTTTCAAAGCCGTATTCGGGGTACTGCTCGGCATATTCGAGCATAAGGCGGTCTCGGCTGACCTTGGCGAGTATCGACGCGGCAGCGATCGACATACTTTTCGCGTCGCCCTTGACGATCTCTTCACATGGTATCTCAAGAGGGGGCTTTTTGTTGCCGTCGATCATCGCGAGATCGGCGGCGACGGGCAGCGACTCAACGGCTCTTTTCATAGCAAGCATAGCCGCGTTGAGAATGTTCATCTGCTCGATCTCCTCAACGCTTGCCCACGCCACAGAATATGCGACAGCTTCAGCTTTTATAACGTCAAACAGCTTTTCGCGCTTTTTCTCCGTGAGCTTTTTTGAATCGTTCACGCCTTCGATAATTTTCCCGTAGGGAAGTATTACAGCCGCGGCGCATACGGGTCCCGCAAAAGGACCTCTGCCCGCTTCGTCAACGCCGCAAACGTTCACATAGCCGTTTTCGGCAGCCTTCTTTTCATATTCGAGCCAGTCCACAAGCTCACCTCCGCCGGTCATTCCGGCAATTCAAGCGTTATTCTTCCGAGCTTTGCGCCGCGGAACTCGTCGAGCAGCATTACTGCCGCCCTTTCGGTGTCGGGCTCGCCGCCCGAGATAAGCATTCCGCGCTTTTTCGCTATCGCGGCAAGCAGCTCGTGCGCCTGCATTTCGTTTATCTCACATTGTTCGAGCGAAAAACGCTCCGCGAAGGCGTTCGTCGGGTTTTCACGCAGGTATTCGAGAAGTCTCAGCGCAAGCTGCTCCGTATCGGTGACGTCGTCCTTGACAGCGCCGGTAAACGCGAGTCGTTCGCCGACGAGCTGGTCGTCAAAGCGCGGCCACAGCACGCCGGGCGTGTCGAGCAGGTCGATATTCACGCCGCCGCTGCTGAGCGTGAACCATTGGTTGCCGCGCGTTACGCCCGGTCTGTCCTCTGTTTTCGCCTTCGAGGTCTTTGATATCCTATTTATAAACGTCGATTTTCCGACGTTCGGTATGCCCACTATCATGACGCGCAGCGAACGGTTGACCATTCCCTTTGATTCCCACACGGCTATTTTGTCGGCAAGCACATCGCGCACCGCAGATGTGAAGCTGCCGATGCCCGCGCCCGTTTTGCAGTCAAGCTCTATCGCCTTTACGCCCTGCTTTCTGAAATACTCAGCCCACTGCTTTGTAGCCTTCGGGTTTGCAAGGTCGCATTTGTTCATGAGTATCACTCTCGGCTTGCTGCCGATCATTGACGGCAGGTCGGGGTTGCGGCTCGACACGGGAACTCTCGCGTCGATGATCTCCGCCACGGCATCCACAAGCTTTAAGTCCGCCTGTATCTTACGTTTTGTCCGCGTCATGTGGCCGGGGAACCATTGGATATACTGCGAATTTTCGCTGACGCTCTTGTTTTCGGCGGGGCGGCGTTCACGGCGATTTCGTCTTGCTTCGGCGTGCTGCGCCTTGATCGCGGAGGGCTTTTTAGGGTCTCTCGCGCCGCTCCTTTTCGGGCTGCCCTTCTCGGCGTAGCGTTCGCGCTTGCCGCGGATAGGGCTTTTTTTGCCGTTTTTCGTATTCCTGTTATTTTTCATATATTCAAATTTTCCTCAATGTAAAAAAAGGAGTCAGGAGAGGGCGCGGACCGTGCGCGAAACAGCACGGCGAATGAGCGCCCGGCTCCCAATTCCTGATGTTGTTTTTTATTTAACTTTACCGAACTCATCGAAGGGGTAGAGTCTGAACTGCACCTTGCCGATGATGGCGTCGTTGTCGATAAGTCCGACCTCGGAGAAACGGCTGTCCTTCGAGATAGGTCTGTTGTCGCCCATGACAAATACGGTGCCCTCCTCGACCTCTACGGGGAACTCAACGTCGCCGATGGCGGTCGTCGTGCCGTTGATATAAGGCTCCTCGAGTACTATGCCGTCTACCGTTACCTCGCCTGTCTCGTTGTTGATATCGACCGTCTGACCGCCGACTGCGATTACGCGCTTTACAAGCGCCTTGTCGAGAGACACGCCGTGGCTGATGACTACGATGTCGCCGACCTCGGGCTCGTAGTTGAGACCCGTCACGATGATCTTGTTCTTGTCCTGCAGCGTCATGAGCATGGAGTCGCCGTCAACGTCAACGAGACGGAAACAAAACGTCATGAGCATTACCACTACGATAAGTGCAAAAAGGAACGCCGACACCCAGTCGTAAAGGTTCGTAACAAAGCTTGAAGCTCCGTCCTTTCTGGCTTTTTTCTTCTTCTTTTTCCTCGGCTTTATGCTGTCGGTAGCCTCCTCCTCGGAGATCTCGAGATCGACAGGCTCGTCGTTTTTATTTACAGACGCGAGGTCGGGCACGTTATCGTGCGACGTGTTATCCGCGCCGTTATTCTTTGGGCTTTCCACTTTATCGAATATTTGCGTATCCATATTCAAACCACCCTTGATTTTTTATTTGCCTATTTATTATACCCTAAATACTCTGCTATGTCAACAACACACACCGACAAAAAAATAAAAGAGGGACGACCGCCCCTCCTTCACTTGTTACAGGATAATTACGCCTTAACGATCTTTTCCTTGACCTTAGCTGCCTTACCCACTCTGTCACGGAGATAGTAGAGCTTAGCGCGTCTAACCTTACCGTGTCTGATGACCTTAACGTCCTTAACGTTCGGGCAATGAAGCGGGAACACACGCTCTACGCCTACGCCGTAAGCTACACGTCTTACTGTGAACGTCTCAGCTACGCCGCTCGACTTCTTAGCGATGACAGTACCCTCGAACATCTGGATCCTCTCTCTGTCACCCTCGCGAATGTTTACGCTTACTCTTACTGTGTCGCCTACGCTGAAATCGGGAACTTCCTTCTTAACCGAATCGGCTGCGATCAACTTCAATGCATCCATTTTAAAATCCTCCTAAAGTTTACAGACATTCTTAACATGAGGGAGTGAAGCAGCTCCCGTCAGCCAGAGGACTGTCCGCTTCATTGTACGGCTTTACGGCCGGGCAGTGAATCGCATTGGATAATTACCCAACGGATCAAATGCTTATTAATTATACCACAAACGTCTGTCAAATGCAACACATTCATGAAAATATTACAAAATCTCATTTTTGCTCAAAAAGCGGCGAAAATACTCGGGCAATTCCGAATCAAATGACAAAAACTCCCCCGTGACCGGGTGAACGAAGCCGATCTTCTTCGCGTGCAGACATTGACCGCAAAGCTCCGTTATCACCTTTGACGGTCCGTAAACGGGGTCGCCCGCCACGGCGTGACCGAGGTACGCCATGTGAACGCGTATCTGATGGGTGCGTCCCGTTTCGAGCCTGAGCGCGAGGTGCGAAAAGCCCGAGTTCGAGTCGATGACCCTGTAATGCGTGACGGCGGGCTTTGAGCAATGGTCGGTCACGCACATTTTCTTCCTGTCGATCTGACTTCGTCCGATGGGCGCGCTGACCGTGCCCTCGTTTTCCTTCATGCGCCCGTAAACTACAGCTTCGTATTCGCGAGTGAAGGAATGCTCCTTTATCTGCTCGGCAAGTCCGATATGCGCGCGGTCGCTCTTCGCAACGATGAGAAGTCCGCTCGTGTCCTTGTCTATGCGGTGGACGATGCCGGGGCGCAGCACGCCGTTGATGCCCGACAGGCTGTCTCTGCAATGGTACAAAAGCGCGTTGACGAGCGTTCCCGTGTAATTGCCCGGCGCGGGGTGAACGACCATGCCCTTGGGCTTGTTCACGACGAGCAGGTCGCCGTCCTCGTACACGATATCGAGGGGGATATCCTCCGCCTCGGCTTTCAGTTCGACCGGCTCGGAAACATTCACGGTGATCTCGTCGCCCTCTTTGACCTTCGTCTTTTTGCCCGATGCCCTGCCGTTTATCAAAACGCCGCCGTTTTCGGCAAGCTCTGCCGCAGCCGTTCGCGACAGCTCGGCAATATTATCTGCAAGCAGCTTATCGAGCCGCTGCCCTGCGTTTTCGCCCGTTACGGTAAAGCTGTGCTCCATAGCTTATCCCTCTGCCCCGTCTTTGCCGATACGCTCGCGCTTTGCTATGTTCTTCTTGCAGAAAAGCATCGAGATCACAAGCAGCACCGCGCCCACCGTGATGAAATAATCGGCGAGGTTGCACACCGGCGAGAAAAACGAAAACTGTAAAAAATCGACGACATACCCGCGAAACAGCCTGTCGATAAGGTTGCCGATACCGCCGCCTACAACGAGAACGAACGCCGCGAAGAAGAGCTTGCCCTCTATCTTGTAATTATACAGCACCCAGCCAAAGCAGGCGAATATCACTACTGTCACGATGATAAAGAACCACTGCTTATTTTGCAGCATTCCGAAAGCCGCGCCGCGGTTCTCGACGTAAACAAAATAATAGAAATGGTCGATAACGGTTATCATTCCGGCAGGCTTTACCACGCTGAGCGCGTACAGCTTTGATAACTGGTCTGCGGCAACGAGGAGGATTATTATTATGATCGCAAGTGCTGTCATAAGATCTTTCCTTTCTTTTCTTTAACAAAATCAGCTATTAGCCGCATGAAACGGCTAATAGCTTTAAATGGTTTTTCAGAATTATTATCCTCTGAGAACGCCTGCACAGCGTGCGCATACGCAGGGGAACTCCGCATCCTGACCTACAGTTGTGCTGTAAGCCCAGCAGCGCTCGCACTTTTCGCCCTCTGCCTTCTCGATCGTAACGGAAAGCTCCTTCGCGCTCTCGTCGTTTACGAGCTTGACGCCCGAAACGATGAACGCCGTCTTGAGCTCGTCC
>OMPZ01000142.1 GCA_900313125.1 uncultured Eubacteriales bacterium
GCCCTGTGCCTCAGCCTTTGCCCAGGACTTGCTGCCCTCGTAAAGACCGATAATAACATTGCAGCCCGACTCCTTCAGGTTAAGAGCGTGAGCGTGACCCTGGCTGCCGTAGCCGATGATCGCGATCGTCTGACCGTCAAGAAGAGAAAGATTGCAGTCCGACTCGTAATAGATCGGAGCTTTCATGTTAGCTTTGTAATCAACCATTTTAAATATCCTCCTTACCGCATTGTCTGCGGCGAATTTCATAAGTGCAGCAAAGCCTGCACCTCATTATGCCGCCCTACTTGCGTAGGGTATCACCTAAATTATTATAGCACCATGTTACCGAAATTTCAAGTAAAAATGCGGAATAAATGCATTATGCAGACCGCTTTTTTATCAATATTTCGCAAGGAACGCCTTTGTTCTCTCGTTGCTCGACTTTTTAAAGACCTCCTCGGGCGTGCCGTTCTCGATAATGTAGCCGTTATCCATAAAAATAACGCGGTCGGCAACGCTTTCGGCAAAGAGCATTTCGTGCGTAACGACGATCATCGTCATTTTCTCTTTCGCAAGCTCTCTTATTACCTTGAGTATCTCGCCGGTAAGCTCGGGGTCGAGCGCGGAGGTCGGCTCGTCAAAGAGCAGTATCTCCGGGCTGAGCGCAAGTGCGCGGGCGATCGAAACTCTCTGCTGCTGACCGCCCGAAAGCTCGCAGGGGTAGGCGTTCTCCTTGCTTTCAAGACCCATTTTTTTGAGCAGCTTTCTCGCTACCTCCTCGGACGCGTCCTTGCTGCGTCCGAGAACCTTTCGCTGCGCTTCCGTGATATTTCTCATGACAGAAAAGTGCGGGAACAGATTAAAATTCTGGAATACAAGTCCGAGATGGCGCGAAATGGCAGCTTTCTCCTTCTTTCCGGCGTAAGCGGCATTTCCGAACGCGTCATTTTTCACAAGCGTGTCGCCGCAGATAACGATCTCGCCGCTGTCTACCGTTTCGAGCTGAGTTATACACCTCAGCAGCGTGCTTTTGCCCGAGCCGGACGGTCCGATGATCGCCAGCACGTCGCCCTTGTTGACCTCAAACGAAATATTTTTCAGGACCTCGTTATCACCGAAGGATTTTTTCAGATTTTTTGCTTCAAGCATTTTCATAACAAAGTCCCCCTTACTTGTAGTACGACATTTTCTTTTCGATCCTGTTCATCACGATAGCGACGATCAGGTTGAAAAAGTAATAGAAAATTCCGGCTGCGACAAACGGTATCATTGATGTCTCTTTCGCCGCGATGCGCTTTGCCATTGTGAACATTTCGGCGTAGGCGATAACGAACGCAAGCGACGTATCCTTTACGAGGGTGATGACCTCGTTCGTTATCGACGGGAGTATTCTTTTCATCACCTGCGGGAGTATGATGCGGAAAAATGTCTGTGCCTTTGTAAAGCCGAGTATCTTCGCCGCTTCGTATTGTCCCTTTGGCATTGACTCAATGCCGCCGCGGTATATCTCCGCGAAATATGCCGCGTAGTTTATCGCGAACGCGATGATCGCCGCATAGATCTGGTACGACGTCGAGATCTTCATGCCGAACAGATAGTACGGTCCGAAGTATACGACCATGATCTGCAGCATAAGCGGCGTGCCGCGCATTATCGAAATATAAAGCTGCGTCAAAAGGCGGATAGGCTTGAATTTCTTCGTAAAAAGCGATTTTGTCGACATTCTGCCGAACGAGACAAGAAGTCCGAGCGGCAGCGAAATTACAAGCGTACTCACAAACAGAAGTATCGTTTTGAGCATACCTTCGCCGAGCTGTGTTACAATGTTTTGCAGTGTCATTTCAAACCCATCCTCATAAACAAGCGGCAGAATCGCTTGATGATCCTGCCGCGGTAATAATCATTACTTGCCGAGAACTACGCTGTCCTCGAGGTCCCATGTCTTTGCGATCTTCATGAATGTGCCGTCGTCAGCCATCTCGTTCATAGTTTTCTGAACTGCGTCGCGAAGCTCTGTGTTGCCGAGCTTGAATCCAACGCCGTACTCCTCTGCTGCAAGCACCTCGTCAAGAATAACGTACTGGTCGCCTCTCGACTCGAGCTGGTACTTAGCTACGCCAACGTCCATTGCTACGGCGTCAACTGCGCCTGCTTCGAGGTTCATGAATGCCGTGTTGTAGTCTGCGACCTCCATAAGCTCTGCAAAGCTGTCCTTGAGAGCGAGGTTCTCGTCGTTGTCCTCCTCGTCTGTAAGAGCCGCGAGCGCGGAAGAGTCAGCCTGAACAGCTACCGTCTTGCCTGCGAGGTCTGCCTTTGTGGAAATGCCGGAATCAGCGGCAACTACAAATACCTGCGAGTTGTCAACGTAAGCTTCTGTCCACGTGTAAGCGTCCTCTCTTCCGTTGATCGTGAAGCCGTTCCAGATGCAGTCGATCGTCTCGCTGCCAAGCTCGAGATCCTTTGAATCCCAGTCGATCGGCTTCTTAACAAGCTCCCAACCGTTACGCTTGCAGACCTCAGCGGCAAGGTCAAGGTCAAAGCCTACATACTCGCCATTGTCATCCTGATAGCCGTACGGTGGGAACTCAGCGTCAAAACCAACTGTGAAAGTCTTTTTGCCGAGCGTGGGCGCGTCGCTTGTCTCGGCGGCCGACGATGCTTGCGCACCTGATGCTGCCGGAGCGCTTGTATCGTCCGAGCCGTTTGACGCAGTATTGTTACAGCCTGCTGCAACTGCGAGGATCATTGCTGCCGAAAGCAGCATAGCCAATGTCTTTTTCATATTTTTCTCTCCTTTTTGTTATGCTTTACACATACCAATTAACATTTTATCATACTGTCACGATAAAGTAAAGTGCCATTTTCACTAAATATTCCGACCCGGATACACGGTCTGCTTATAGCAGTAAAACAATTTTTATTACTTTCAACTTAACTTGACAATGAAAAATTCCCCTTAGAGGAATCTAAGGGGAATATTTTCAGCTAAGTTACTAAACCCAGTTAGTTATTTCTGAATTATTCTTCAGTCTTCTTTCTTGTGTAAAGAACTACTGCTGCTGCAGCCATGAGGATAACAACGAGGGATACAACTGCGAATGTACCAGCTGTCTGAACTGTTGCAGGTGTGGAACCATTGCTGTTGTTGCCGCTGCTGCTGTTCTTCTTGTCGCTGTCTGCCTTATCGTTTGTGTTCTTCTTATCAGAATCAGATGTCTTCTTGTCAGAATCAGATGTCTTCTTGTCGGAATCCTTAGCGGAATCTGTGCCAGCAGGCTTCTCGGAATCTGTGCCAGCAGGCTTCTCGGAGTCTGTGCCAGTAGGCTTCTCGGAATCCGTTGTCGTATCTGTGTCTGTTTCTGTGTCTGTTGTGTTGTGGTCGCACTTAACAACCTTAACTTCGTAAGATGTGTACTTGTCAACCATGTCAGCCTCTGTGAGACCAGCTTCTCTCTCAGGATCGCCGATAGCACCAACGAGCTTCTCGGAAACGGATGCCTTCTTGTCTGTAGATACAGCGGAGAGAGTTGTGCACTTGCCCTCGATGCCGAGGTCGTCTGTGTTTGCTGTTACGTTGAATGTAGCTGTGAGAACTACTTCGCCGCCCTTAACGTCAGCGTCCTTACCAAAGCCCTTCTGGCCAGCGTCTGTTGCGAGGAGTGTGCCCTTAGGCTTTTCGTTTGCAGTGTAGTTGTCTGTCGGGATGGAAGATGTGATAGCGTTCTCGTCCTCGTCAAGAACAACCTCAGCAACTGCTGTGTTGTACTTGATCTCGTAGTTGTAGCCAGCGAGGTAAGCGTCGTCACCGTTGCGGAGTGCAAGGTTAGCAACCTTTACTTCAACTGCAACAACGTCGCCTGCATGGTACTTTGTTGTAGCTGCGGGAGCTGTGTCTGTAGCGGGCTCTGCATCTGTAGCGGGCTCTGCGTCTGTAGCAGGCTCTGCATCTGTGCTTGTTGCGTTCTTAACGAAATCGTAAGCACCATAGTACTCAGCGTTGTTCTTGTAGTCGTCGAGCTTGAACCAAGCGCCGTCTGTCTTGAGAGCGTTGGAAACTGCTGTACCCTCTGTTGTTGAATCCGGCTTAAGAACGAAGATCCAACCGTCGAAGTTGTCAGTCTCGATTGTGTCATCGTAGGGGCACTCGCCAGCTTCGTAACCCTCTGTGTTTACGTCAACTGTCTGGGGAGCGTAAGGAATGAGCTCCGGATCGTCGCCTGCATCGAAGAACGAGTTGAATACGATGTCAACTGTGTTTGTAGGAACCTGTACCTTGAATACATTTTCGCCAACCTCAGGAGCTGCCTCGATAGCCTGACCAGGCCACTTTGCATTCTCGGACGGTGTCCACCAGTAGCAACCAACCTCAGGGGTCTTTACTGTGTAGTTTGTGTCTGCTAAGAAGTAGTATGTGTATGTGCCGTCAGCTGCAGCTGTTACTGCACCAAAGCCAACACAAAGCATAGCTACGATCATAGCTGCTGAAAGTAAGATACTAATGACTTTCTTGGACATGAAATTTTTCCTCCTTAAAAATATTATGTTGTCAATATCCCGAAGAATAGTTCCTCAGCGTGTTTATTATACTACATCTAAAAATAAAATGCA
>OMPZ01000147.1 GCA_900313125.1 uncultured Eubacteriales bacterium
GCCGGATTTTGATCTGACTTCTTCAAAAGGGATATCGTGACAGCATAATATGCGAGTTATACCGCTTCCAATAAAATCAGACTCGATCGTATCGCCTGAGTAAATAATTATTAAATTGATCTTGCGTACTCGTAAACCTTCTCCGACCATTCCCATATATCGGCGCAGTCGTTTTTGATAAAATGTATTTTCTCTGTGAGCGTTTCCGGGATATGCGGTTCGATAATGTCGCGGTAATTGTCGGGAACTATGATAGCGTGTACCCAGTCCTTCAAAGCTACCTCGTCTTTGACCTTCATAGGCAAAACGCCCTCAAACTCCGCGCCAGGGTGGTTCATCAGCTTGTCGTAGCGGAAGAAAAAACGAACTCCCGGCGTAAAGCCTGCACTCAAATCGTTTTCATCGGGGAATCTGCCGAGCTTTCGCTCCATCACGAGACGGTCGCCCGCCTGACAGTTGCCCCACGCAAGCATTATGTAGTGAAAATAATCCTCGGGGTCGTTCGCAGCGTTTCTTTTTTCCGCCTTGAGCTGCTTTGCCGTCATGCCCCGTGCCTTAACGGGGGAGAGAAGGCTGCCGCAGTCAAGTATCTTGACGGCGCTTTCAATGGGCGATGTGTGACAGACCAGCTCGGTCATACATCCCTTATACGTCGGGCAAGCGGTACACTCCGTTATTTTTTCAGGCGGCATAAGGCGGTGAGCGCTTTTGTGTTCGTCTTTGTAGTTTTCTATCGCGCGGACGATGCTGTCGATAGCGCATATCTTACATTCTCTCCCGTACTTGCTTTCGTACCCGATAAAATCGAGAATGGTCTGTATCTCCCATTCGGTTATCTTCGGGTAATTTGAGAGCTTTTTGTAAAAAACGCCGTCCCAGCACTCCGTAAATTCAAATTGTCCGATCTCTATTTTCATTTTATCACCTCAGAAAAAAGTATAACACGATTTTATCTTTTAATCAACCAAGAATAAATATCTACAAAAAAGTATGTGTAGCTGTTTAAAATTCGTTGATTTTGTTATTACGATATGGTATAATCAATATATTAAAAAACCACTATCTACAACTTTAGAAAGAAATCTTATATTTATTTTTTATGAACCGAAGGGGTGCAGGGTGCGGTCTGCGGGGGGCAGACGTTGCCGCAGGCAACAGCACCGACCGATGCGGCAGCGGAGACCGCGACCGGAAGGCGACCGAAGGCGAAGCCGTAGGAAGTGCCTGTGGTACCCCTGCAAAAGGTTTTAAAGAAATTAAAGGGTAACAGATCAACTAAAGTTGTGGACAGTAATTAAATAATAGGAGGTACGATCATGGCATTTTTGATAACAAAGGACTTTTTGAAAAAGAAACCCGACAACACGCAGCCCGAGCCGAAAAAAACGGTCAGCCTTACGAAGAACCCCGAGCTTAACAAAAAGCTCACTCTGCGCAAGGATATCATCGAGCAGAAAGCGGAGAAGGCGTCTATCGGCGGAACTATGGCGCGCGTAGTGTTTGCGCTCGACCACTCCGGCTCGATGAGGAAAATGTACAACGACGGTACGGTGCAGACGCTTCTCGAAAGGATCTTCCCGATGGCGATGTACTTCGACGACAACTCCGAGCTTGATTTCTACTGGTTCGACTCGGTATACAAGGAGCTTGAATCGGTAACGCCCGATATGCTTGAGGGCTATGTGAGCAAGGTTATACTTTCACAGAAGGACCATTTCGGCGGCACCTGCTATGCTCCGATCATGACCGAGATACTGAACCGCTACGGAAAGCGTGACCCCGCAAAGATACCGACGTTCGTCATCTTCATTACAGACGGCGCGAACTCCGACAAGCGTGCGGCTAAGGACGTTTTGACAGAGGCGTCGCGCTACAACATCTTCTGGAAATTCATCGGTATAGGCGGCGAGCATTTTGAGTTCCTCGAACGCCTTGACACGCTGACGGGCAGATTCATCGACAACGCGAATTTCGCGAATGTCAGCGACCTCAGCGCGATCAGCGACGACGACCTTTACACTCTGCTGCTCGAAGAGTTCAGCGATTGGCTTGACCTTTGCAAAAAGAATGGCATCAGCGTCGGCTGATTTCAAAATAACCTGAATCCGTGAAACTCGAAAATATAAAAAAACCTAAATGCTGATTACAAGCCAAAAACAAAGCAAAAAAATCATATCGGGAAC
>OMPZ01000148.1 GCA_900313125.1 uncultured Eubacteriales bacterium
GGCAGACCGCCCGACATTCTCGCGTTGACCTCGAGCAGATACGGCTTGCCCTCGAGGAATCTGTACTGAATGTCGCAGGGGAACCGAAGATCGGCGCTGCGAAGGATCTCGTTTGTCATTGCGAGGATAGCTTCGTCGTGATCTATGTGCTCGATATGACCCTCGCACTTAAATCTGGGCAGCGCGATAACGCCGTCGTCGGTTTTCAGACAATCGACGCTGACCTCGACGCCGCCGCCGTCAAGCACGGGCATGACCATTAGTTCATCGAAGGCGTGGCGCAGCTTTAACGCGGCGAGCAGGTCGTCATAGCTGATATCCGATTTGGCATAGTGACGCAGAGCTTCAAACGCGTCTTTCTTCGGCGTTATTCTGCGAAAGCTCTTGCCGCCCTCGTCCTCTACGAATTTTACGCAGATATTTTCATAGCTTTGGTGCAGCTCTTTATAAGCCTGCTCGAACTGCGCGGCAGTTGTGACGGTTTTGTACTCGGGCACGTTTACGATATCGTTATCCTTGAAAAAAGCGTATGTACGCGCCTTGTCCTCAAAGGATGCGATCAGATCAAAGCTATCGGAGAAAAGCTTTACGCCGAGCTCGTCGAAACGCCGCTTGTTTTTGGCAATGACTGCCATGTGCCTGTGCGGAACGAACACATCGACGTGGTGGGTCTTACAAAACTCCACGCAGAAATCGACGTACTCGCTCTCGTCGAGGTCGTCCTCCCGATACCACTCGTCGCAGACCTTGCTGATGGGGGAGAATTGATTGCTGTGCGAGCCGATGACGTATATTTTTTCACCGTCATACTGCTTCATCAGCTCGATGAGACTATATGCTGTTCTGAACCAATGGTTGAACCAGATTCTGGTCATTCGTTTTCACCTTGATATAAATTGTTTTTTATTGAACTTGAAGCTTGTGGGGGAAAGGTTTCTTTCTATAAAAAATTGCGTTATCGCCCAACATAAATGTAGGCGCGCTGGGCGTGCCGACCCGCGCGGGACGAGAGCTGTGCCTTAGACAAAAGCTGAAACGCGTAATTGCCCGCGGGCGCCCGCCCGCCGCTCAGGTGTCGGCGAGGGATTTTATTATGCCGCAGGTTTTGTAGTGGGTGAGGGGGTAGTATTCTATGGGAACGTTTTTTTCGTTGGCGAGACGGATAAGGTGAGCAAGATCGTCGGAGTCCTTGTACTTTTCGTCGATCAGTACCTTCCACGGAACGCGGCGAAGAAGTACCCTCGTCGCTTCGCCAATTCCCGGCTTTACGAGATTTATGTCGCCGATGCCGAAATGCTCCGCTATCGCGCGTACCTCGTCGATGCCCTTGCCGTCACGGGCAGGCTCGACCTCGCCGCAGTCAAGCTCGAACTGCGACTCTATCGCGTCGATAAATTCGTAGGAAAGATCGCTGTCCTTGAGCTCGCCGTAGTATACCGCGCCGTGGAAGTCGTCCGCACCGATTATATCGCTGCGGAGAAATGTCCTGCTCACAAGCCCCGATACGGTGCTGTTCAAACATGAGCTCGGTATAAGTATGTCGTCGTGAGTGCCGCAAAGCTCCGTCACGTTCGCCGGGTCGGCTACGACAGCTATGTCCGACGATACCTCCGGGTATGACGCAAGCTCCTTTTTCAGCTCGCACAGTATCGCGCCCTTGCCTATCCAGCCGTCAACGAAAAGTATGCTCCTCGCGCCGTGCCTTTCTATTATATAGTCGAGCGCGTTGCGGTCGATGCCGCGCCCTCTGATTATCGAGATCGAGTAGTGCGGGGTGTCTATGCCGTATTTCAGCTTTATGTAACGCTTGATGAGTATGCCTATCGGTATGCCTGCGCGCGCGAGCGATACGAGCACTACGCCCTCACCCTTCTCTTTGATGATCCTGTCGGAAAGCCTGCCTACGGCGAGCGCGGTCGGCTTTGCATACGTTTTCAGCGCTTCTTCGTATACCTGCATATACTTCGGCGTGGGTACATATTCTATCGGCAGCATCTCGCAGTAGTGCCTGCCCGACTGGATAAGGCGTTCGCGCTCCTCCGTCGGCTGCGGCTGCACAAGCCCCGTCACGTCCTTTAACAGAAGCGTTACGTCGTCCGGGGAGTATGATGTTTTTACAAGGTAATTTTCGTCCTTATTCATCGTCACACCACCTGTATATGAGAATATTATCATTCCCAACGGAGCGCAAAGCATTCGCAAGGCTTGCTGCGCCCTCTTTGGTAATTTTTGGAGAATCTGTTATTATTATCGTAAGATCGCTCTTTTTCAGATCGTATATGAACGTTTTCCGCTCGGCGTCGTAAAGGCTCGCAAGCTCAAAGCGCGCGCGCAGAGGATAGCCCTCGTCAAGGCTCACCGCGATAGGGCTGCGCGTGGTAGAATGCGTCGTCACCGTCAAGCCGTTCTCTTCAAGGCGCGCCGCCGTGTATATCGCAGGGTACATAAATTCCTCCGTGCCGATAACGTCAACGGTCTTTATGCCCGAGGGCAGCGTTTGACTGATCTTCTCAAAAAGCGCGGCGCACCTGTCGCCGTACTCGCTGCCGTCACAAAGCCTGCGCGTGTTTGTATATCCCTCGTTTATATTGAAAATACGAACGCCGTCAAGGCAGGAGGAGTCTGTGTTTTTGCCGATGTACGAGCCGTTGTCGGAGTAGCCCTCGGCAATGGCTGTGTAGCCCTCGTGGTGCGTTTTCACAAGATAATGAACGTCGATGCTTTTGTCGCTGTAACGCTTCAGCGCGTAGCCGTCCATGCCGTTTAAAAGCGACGCCGCGGCAAATTTCACGTTCTCGCCGTATTTTTCCCTCATGATGTCGATGATCTTCATGATCGTGTTGCCGGTCGTGATCTCGTCCTCGACGAAAACGACGCGCGACACGCTGCCGATGATCTTTTCAACGTCGTTTTTGCACAGCTTTTGCTCGGTGGCGTGGCTGTGCGACTCGGTGAAAAACAGATAGTCGGCGTTTTTCAAAACCTCACGCGTCGTCTGCATATACGGGCTTTCAAGCGTTACCGCGAGACGCGCGCCGATCGCGGTCGCCGTTTCGGCAAAGCCGACTAAAAGTATCGGGTCACAGCAGTCACGGAGGTAAGCGAGACGCACCTTTTCTGCGAGAGCGTCGAACATCGCAAGCGACGCTTTGCCGCTTGTGGGAACGTGCTTGCCCTGCAGCGGATCGACTACAAGGTACTTGCGCTTGTTGTTGTTTTCGCGCTTTGCAACGCGGGCGAGCTTCTGCTCGGTGTATAGTGAGTTTTCGGTCGTCTGCATAATATCACCTGCCGCTGTCTTTCTTCACGCCGAACACCTCGGCGAGCATCTTTACCTTCTTCGCCCAGATTGCGTGTGTTTTGTATTCGTTCATGCGCTCGTTGTTCTGTGAGCCTGCGACCATAGAAATGCTGCCGCGGCTCCAGTTGAGGATAGCGTTCGCGTCCTCAAGATCCTTTCGCGTGACCTTGTATGTATCGTTTACGACCTCGATCTGGTTGGGGTGGATGATGGTCTTTCCTGTAAAGCCGCAGAGGATATCACCCTCGATCTCGCGGCGCAGCCCTGAATCCCAGCCGTCGCCGTTGAAGTACTCCCACACAGGTCCCGACACGACGTAGTCAAGCCCGAACACGGTGACGATATCGCTGAGGATATTCGACACAGGGCGTATGTTGTGGATAGACTCGTCGTTGTGCCTGCGGAAGCCGAACAGCTTGCACAGGTCGTTGCCGCCTACGCGGATATTAAGCACGATAGGCTCGGCGCGCTTGAGCTTTTCTTTTATAGAGTAGAGGATATCGTACCGCGTTTTGAGGTCGATCATCGTCGCGCTTTCGAGAATGGGCATCATATAGATAGTTCTGCCGTAGTCCTCGCTCGCCTTGAAGATCGCGTCGATATACTCGTCGGCGATATCGGGTGTGAACTTTGGGATAATGAACCCGGTCACGAGCTGCTGCGCGTCCTCGAGAGCCTGCATGATACGCGGTATCTGAACGCTGCGGCGGACTCTGATGAATATTTTCGGGAGAAAGATATCGTTCTCCTTTTTGAAATCGTATATCTTTTTGAGGGAGTTTATCATGATAAGCTCCGCTTCTTCGACGAAATCATCGTTTATGGTATCCTCAAGGCAAAGAGCAAGAGAATATTTTTTTCCGAATTTTTCTTTTGTGAGCGAACGCACGATGCTTTCGTTATTTGCCGGGCAATAAAGCAGCGCGCCGACGCTGTAATAAATTTTGTCGTCCTTCATTTTCTGCCGAAAACTCCTATCTTTTATTCTGTATTAGAAATAAAACACTCTTCAAACTACCTTCCACGCCGCAAAAACGACGTATCTAATCTATTATAACACAAAACAAATGAAAATGGTAGATAATTTTTCGGACTACCGTTATTTTTTTGTTTTTTGGACTTGTGTTATTTCATGTAGGAGTCACTTTTTCACTCTGTTGTTTTGGACGGTATGCTTCTTTCTGAATTTACTATGTTTGGAATTTTTTCTTTTTGACGATCTGTCGCCGCTTGGGTGCGGGTCTCCTGTGGAGACCTCGGCGCAAGCAGAGGCGCCCGAAGGAAGTGCCCTTGGGGTACACCGACCGACGCGGTTGGGAACCGTCCCCGACGGCAGCGGAGACCCGCGCGGCGAAGAAGTTGTTCTCTACACAAAGTAAAAACGTGTAATTGCCCGCGCCCGCTTGGGCGCCCGCTAAATAATTTACAAAAATGTATTGTTTAGAGTGGGAAGATGTGGTATAATTTTAGAGATCAAAGTATATTGGGAAAGTTTACTTTGATCGTGGAAGATAAAATGAAAAAGGAAGGTGATCTTTTATGAAGAAAAAATTGAAGGTAACGTTCAATGCGCCGATAACGCTGATGTTCGTGTTGGTCTGCTTTGCGTCGCTGATACTCGGGTATCTTACGGACGGCTTTACAACGAATTTGCTGTTCAGCGTGTACCGCTCGTCGCTGTTCAGCCCGTTTACATACGTCCGCTTTATCGGGCACGTTTTCGGGCACGCGAATTTCGAGCATTTCCTCGGCAATATGATGACGCTGCTCATTATCGCGCCGCTTCTTGAGGAGAAGTACGGCTCGGGCAATATCTTATTCGTTATCCTGACGACGGCTCTCACTACGGGCGTGCTCAGCTTTATTCTGTTCCCGAATGTCCAGCTGCTCGGCGCGAGCGGAGTTGTGTTCGCGTTTATCCTGCTTTCGTCTATCACAAGCGTTAAAGAGGGCGAGATACCGCTCACGTTTATTCTCGTCGCCGTCATCTACCTCGGCGAGCAGGTCTACGACGGTCTGTTCATCGACGACGATGTGTCGAATTTCGGTCATATCCTCGGCGGTATATGCGGCTCGGTGATCGGCTATCAGCTCAATAAGGGCAAGGGCGGCCCGACAGCGCCGCAGCCTATACAGCCCGGTCAGAGCTATGACCCGACCTTGGGGCAGCCATATAACCAGTCTGTGGGTCAGCCCTACAACCAGCCGTTGGGTCAGTACAATCAGCCCGGAGATAATCATTACACCTACTATTGATCGGTGGCTCATAAGGAGTTTACGATGCTTGATCTTGGCAAAAATATCGACTTCAATGAAATATTTACCGGGCTTGGAAAGCGACGCGAAAATTCGGCGTATTTTCTCAGAGCGCCCGGCTATAATGATAAAATAGGCGACCTTGCCGTGAGGTTCTTTTCGGCGTCGGGCGTAAAGGGCGCGCGCTTTCAGGGCAAGCTGCAAAGCCCTTCCGAGGAGCAGGTCAGTTTCTTTGTCGAAATACTCGGGCGCGACTTCAATACCGATAAGTTCTTTGTCGGGAAAAGTCTCGCAAGGTGGCTGCCGCAGCTCACCAATACGCAGTGCGATATGCTCGCCGACGCGATGTGCGCGCAGCTTTCGCGCTTTCAAAGGCTCGGCAAAAACGAAGCCATGCTCAAAAATTTGTACATCAGGCTGATGTGCTGGCTTTACTATAAGCTTTCCGGCGTCATCTCGCATATCGGCGACGACGAGCCGCCGAAGGTGCTGTATATCGGCACGCCGTCAAGACACGAGCTGTATCTTCTCAGACTGCTGTACGAGTGCAAATGCGACGTGCTGCTAATGCTCACCGAGGGCGAGAGTGAGTACGATAAGCTCGACCCGGCGGGCGAGCTTTCACAGAAATTAACGCTGCCCGGAATGCAGCCGTACCCGCAGGGGTTCGGGCTTGAAACGCTGCAAAGCCGCGAAGCCGACGCGAAAATGCGGCAGCAGCTTCTCTCGAACAAGGCGCAGATAACGGCGGCAACGAATATCTGGCTGTCCGGCAGCGATATGCTCGAGGATATAAAGAAAACGCCCGTCACGCGCGGCGATAAGCCGGGGCTTTTTTACAACGCGTTTTGCCGTATGACCGGCGTTGAGGACAAGCTCACCTATCAAAATGAGCTTTATAAGTTCTATATAGAAATAAAAAACAGCGGCAGACGGTTTTTGATCCTCGAGGAGAGGATACCGATGCCGACGAACAATGAGCTTGCCGGTATCGACAGGTCTCAGTACAAAACGAAGGAGCAGCTTATCGGCGCGATGCTCAAGTGCATACAGATGCCGCCGAACGACGACCTCAGACGGCTCATGGCAACAGCGTTTGCCGAGGTGCTGCTCGACGAGGCGGAGCGCCCGGACATGACCGAGCCGCGGTTCAATACGATGGCGGTATGCGTTGCGTGCTGGCTCAACCGATACGGACCTATGCTGTTTTCGGGGTGGGCGATGCCGCTCGTGTCGCTGTTCGTTTACCTTGGCGGCTGTCAGAACAGTCACGAAACGGCGTTTTTGAGAGTGCTTTCACGGCTGCCGTGCGACGTGCTTATCCTCGTGCCGAACCTCAACACGAAGTGCCGACTCGAGGACACCGCGCTCTTTGAGCTGAAATATACGCAGACGCTCAACATGACGCAGTTCCCGACGGAAGCGAGCGCACAGCAGTTCGGAACGGCTGCCTACCACGCCGAAAGGGAGCTTGACGAAGCGCTGTACTCGGGTACGGGGCTTTTCAGAGATTATCAGTACAAAAAGGCGAACAGCGTTATCCTCAAAACGATGTACGAGGAGATCGAGATGCTGTGGAAGCAGGAGACGAGATTTCGCCCGAATTTCAGCGTGATCGACGATACGGTCAACGTGCCTGTCATCTTCGCGAAGGTGTCGGGAGTGAAGGATTCGCAGCCTGCCAAATACTGGAAAGGCGTGCAGCAGCTTCTGACCGACAACACGTTCGTCATCTACGGCGCGCCGTTTATCCCGCCGAACTGGGATAACCCGCTGAAGCACAATTCCGCCGCCCTCATCAGGGGCGGAAAGCTGCAAAGAGACGTTATCCTGCGCAGCAGCTTCTATCAGTACCGCCACCTGCGCGAGGAAACGCAGACGTACATTTTCGACAAGATAGATCTTCTGATGAACGCGCACATCATCAGCGGAACGTATGAAAACGGCACGGAATACCTCATAGCGGCAACGCTTCTGAATCTTCCGCCGCAGATAGTAAAGCTTATACAGGGGTTCGACTTCACAAAGGTCAACCCGAAGATTATATATATTAATTTGGGAGAGATACCGATCTCGCTGGAGGATTCGATAGTCCTCGCGTTTTTGAGCCTTGCGGGGTTCGACGTGCTCTTCCTCGTGCCCACGGGATATCAGACCGTGGAGGGATTTTTCAGCAAGAATATTCTCGACGAACACAAGGTCGGTGAATATATGTATGATCTGCAGACGCCGAAGCTAAAAACACCTAAACCAAAGCCAAAGACGCCTGCGAACAAAAACAAGCCGTTATTCGGCGGACTATTCAGGAAGGTGAAGTGAATATGGGAATTGATTTTGGAAAAAGACCCGAGCAGAATGTAGTAGACATCACTCAGGCACAGGCAAAGCCGGCTATCACGCTTGCGAAGGAGGACCCCAAGCCGTACGATATCGTGGCTGACAGACAGCAGATGACCAGACAGCTTGTAAACTCGGAGGAGATAGACAAGCTGACGAGCCAGATCTCCGTTTACGATCTCAACACGATCGTTAATTTCGGCGGCGAGACGGCAAACAAGATAGCGCAGGTGTCCGACACCGTTTTGAGAAACACGAACCTGTCGCAGCTCGACGATTCCGTAGTTATGCTCAACGCGCTCAAAAAGGTTATGGATCAGTTCGACATGGAAGAGATCCAGAAGGACCCGGGCAAGGTCGATAGGTTTTTGCTCGGTGCGCGCAGGAGCCTCGACAAGATACTCTCGAAGTACGTTTCGATGGGCGACGCGGTAGACAAGATCTACGTTCAGCTAAAGCAGTACGAAGCGGAGATCACGCAGTCGAACCGCAAGCTGGAGGATATGTTCGAGACGAACGTGGAGTATTACCACTCTCTCGTGAAGTACATCGTAGCGGGCGAGCAGGCTGAGAAGGAGCTTGAGGGCTACATTCTCCAGCGCAAGGACGACATGGAGCAGACGGGCGATTCCGCGATACAGTTCGAGATACAGTCGTGCGAGCAGGCTCTTTCGATGCTCGCGCAGCGCGTACAGGATCTTCGCACGGCGGAGAGCGTAGCGATGCAGTCGATACCGCTCATCAGGACGATGGAGTTCTCGAACCTCAACCTCATCAGGAAGATCGACTCGGCGTTCATCGTAACGCTGCCGGTGTTCAAGCAGGCTCTCGCTCAGGCGGTAATGCTCAAGCGTCAGAGAATACAGGCGGACGCTCTCGCGGCTCTCGACGAAAAGACGAACGAGCTGCTTGTGCGCAACGCGCAGAACGCCGTTGAGCAGTCGAAGATGATCGCGCACCTCACGGCGGGCAGCTCGATCAAGGTCGAGACGCTCGAAACGACGTGGCAGACGATCATGAGCGGCATCACCGAGACGCGCGCTATCCAGGAGGAAGCAAAGCGCCAGCGCATAGACGCAAAGGCGCGCCTGGAGAACATCAAGGCGGAGTTCTACAAGAACTACACAATGCCCTCGGAAGGCAGCAATTTGAAGAAGTATTAAAGACCTAACTTTAAGACTTAACCGAAAATATTTAAAATGAATAATGAATAGTGAATAATGAATAATGAAGAGTTTCTGCGATTCGATCATTCACTATACAGTATAAAAAGTAAACGGAGGTAACATCATGGCAATCAATCTTACAAAGGGTCAGAAGGTAGATCTGACAAAAACAAACCCGAGTCTTAAGAACATTATGGTAGGTCTCGGCTGGGACGTCAATATGTTTGACGGCGGCGCGGACTTCGACCTCGACGCGTCGGCGTTCGTTCTCGACGCTACAGGCAAGTGCCCGACAGACCAGGACTTCATTTTCTACGGCAACCTTGCTCACCACAGCGGCTGCGTTCAGCACATGGGCGACAACCTTACCGGCGAGGGCGACGGCGACGACGAGCAGATCAAGGTAGACCTCTCGAAGGTGCCGGCAAATATCGAGAGGATAGCCTTCACCGTAACGATCTACGACGCAGACAAGCGCCGCCAGAACTTCGGTCAGGTGTCGAACTCGTATATCCGCATCGTTGACGAGGTTACGGGCAGCGAGATCATTCACTACGACCTCGGCGAGGATTTCTCGATCGAGACGGCTATCGTTGTAGGCGAGCTTTACAAGCACAACGGCAACTGGAAGTTCAACGCTATCGGCAGCGGCTTCCGCGGCGGTCTTGCAGCCCTCTGCGCAAACTACGGTATTGACGCGGAGTAATAATAAACACCAAGGAGAATAAAAATGTTTGTCAATCTGATAACAGGTCAGGAGTACAGCCTGACAAAGGAAAACCCGTCGCTTGAAAAGATCTTCGTCGGTCTCGGCTGGGACGTAAGCGACGACGCTCAGTCGGTGTACGACCTCGACGCGTCGGCGTTCCTGCTTGACGCGACCGGCAGAGTTTCGGCGGCTCCCGATTTCATCTATTACAACAACCTTGAGCATCCGTCAGGCGCGGTCGTTCATACGGGCGACAACCGCACAGGCGAGGGCGAGGGCGACGACGAGGCTATCACGGTAGACCTCGCCGCTGTGCCGGAGAATATCGAGAAGATACTCTTCACCGTCAGCATTTACGAAGCCGACGAGCGCGGTCAGACGTTCGGTCAGGTCAAAAACGCCTACATCAGATTCTACGACGAGGAAGAGGGCGAGCTTTTCCGCTTTGACCTCGGCGAGGATTTCTCGAACGAGACGGCTGTCGTTTTCGGCGAGCTTTACAAAAAAGACGGCGAGTGGAAGTTCAATGCGCTCGGTCAGGGCTATCAGGGCGGACTTGTGTCGCTGAGCCTTCGCTACGGCGTGTTCAAGAAGAAATAATTTCTTTCGGGGAATTATTGAAATATCGGGAGGTAATGTATGTCAGTTAATTTGATGAAGGGGCAGAAGGTCAGCCTGACAAAGGGCGACCCGTCGCTCCAAAAGATCGTTGTGGGTCTCGGCTGGGACGTAAACGCCTACAACACGGGTGCCGATTTCGACCTTGACGCGTCGGCGTTTTTGCTCGGTGCAAACGGCAAGACTGCCGATTCAAAGGACTTCGTTTTCTACCGCAATCTTTCGCACCCGTCGGGTGCGGTCGTTCATACGGGCGATAACACCACGGGCGCAGGCGAGGGCGACGACGAGCAGATAAAGGTCGATCTCTCAAAGGTGCCGCAGAGCATAATGAGGATCGCCTTCACCGCGACTATCTATGACGCGGAAAGCCGCCGTCAGACGTTCGGTCAGGTGAACAACGCGTATATCAGGATCTATGACGAGCTGAGCGGACGCGAGCTTGTACGCTACGACCTCGGCGAGGATTTCTCGGTAGAGACGGCGGTCGTTTTCGGCGAGCTTTACAGAAACAACGGAGAGTGGAAGTTCAACGCCATCGGCAGCGGCTATCAGGGCGGCCTTGCGGCGCTTTGCGGCAGCTACGGCATTGAAGTTGGCTAAAGGAGGCATATAATATGTCAGTAAGCTTGACAAAGGGTCAGAAGGTAAGCCTTACAAAGGAAAACCCCGGGCTTAAAGAAATAGTAGTCGGTCTCGGCTGGGACGCGGCTCAACCGTCCGCAAGGTCGGGCGGCGGTCTGTTCGGCGGTCTGTTTTCAAAGCAGGAGCCTGTTCAGGACATCGACTGCGACGCGTCGGCTATTCTGCTGAAAAACGGCAGCTACGCCGGCAGAGACGACCTTGTTTATTTCGGCAACCTCACCCACAAGAGCGGCGCTGTATGGCATACGGGCGATAACCTCACGGGTGCGGGCGAGGGCGACGACGAGCAGATCGTTATCGACCTCAAAAAAGTGCCGCAGCAGTACGACAAGATCGTTATCGTCGTAAATATTTACGCCGCTTACAACAGAAAGCAGGACTTCGGCATGATCGACAATGCTTTTGTCAGGATCGTCGACAAGGCGACTGACAGAGAGCTTGTCAGATACGATCTCACGGAGGATTACCCGGGAATGACGGGCATGATCTTCGGCGAGGTGTACCGCTACAACGGCGAGTGGAAGTTCAGCGCGATCGGTCAGGGCACGCGCGACGGTTCTATCAGCGAAATGGCTAAGCGCTACGCGAAGTAAGCGCTACGCGAAGAAGGGTCTTGACCTGGATAAGCATTAAACGCACCTGCGTTTAAGATAGATATTTAATGTTTACATTTTAGGAGGGATTTTTTGTGAAGTACAATGGACTTACCGACCAAGAGGTCGAAAAGTCGCGGGAAGAACACGGCTCTAACGTCATTCCCGATTCCGAGCCTACCACATTCTGGGCGGAATTTAAAGAGACGTTCGGCGACCCGATGATAAAGATCCTGCTTGTCATCGCGGCGATCATGATCGTTATGTTCTTCTTTGGGAAGGCTGAGATATATGAGCCGATAGGCACGATCGTGGCTATCCTCGTTGTAGCTACCGTCTCGGCAAAAACAGGCGTGGCGAGCGATACGAAGTACCGCGAGCTGAAGGACAGCACAGAAAAGGACAAGTGTAAGGCGTACAGAAACGGTCTCGTTACCGTTATCGACATGGACGACGCTGTTGTAGGCGACAAGATCCTGCTCCAGTCGGGCGACAAGATCCCGGCGGACGGTATCCTCATCGACGGCAAGCTCAAGGTCGATAACTCCGCGCTCAACGGCGAAGCCGAGGAGTGCAAGAAAACAGCCGCAAGCGAGGACACTCAGCTTGCAGACGAGATCACAGGCGATACCTTCGTTGACGAGCACTCTCTTTTCAGGGGCGCTGTCGTATTTGACGGCGAGGGCGTTCTCGACGTAAGAAAAGTCGGTCTCAAGACGATGATGGGCAAGATGGCTGAGGAGATGCAGGAGGACGAGCCTGATTCTCCGCTGAAGGTAAAGCTTGCAAAGCTCGCGAATCAGATCTCCACATTCGGCTACATCGGCGCGGCAGTCATCACGCTGCTTTATATCGCGTACTTTATTTTCTTCCAGCATACGCCCGACGGCGGCGTAGGTCCTGCGGCGTTCTTCGCTCAGGATATCGGTCTTATCGTTCAGAAATTCGTAGACGCAGTTTCGCTTGCGGTAGTTATCATCGTGTGTGCAGTGCCCGAGGGTCTGCCGCTGATGATCTCGCTCGTTTTGATGCAGAACACCTCGAAGATGCTCGACCACAACGTGCTCGTGCGCAAGGCGGAGGGTATCGAAACAGCAGGCTCGCTCAATATCCTCTTCTCGGATAAGACGGGTACTATCACAAAGGGCAAGCTCGAGGTCGTTGATTTCTTCACGGCTGACGGCAAGTCGATCAAGATCGACGAGCTTTCAAAGCACAGCAAGGTAAAGGGTCTTGTCGATATCGCTATAGGCAAGAACACGCAGTCTCTCTTTGACGACCACCATAAGGTCATCGGCGGCAACGCTACCGATCAGGCTCTTATGAAGTTTATCGGCGAAGAGGTATTCACAAATCTTTCAAAGACGACGGAGTACGTTGTGACCGAGGCTCAGGGTTTCAACTCGACGAATAAGTTCAGCCAGGCTCGCATCGACCACCTCGGAAAGACGTTCTACAAGGGCGCGCCGGAGAGACTTCTCGCGGGCGCGAAGAGCTACCTCGACGGCGAGGGCAACGTGCAGAAGCTTGACAAGGCAGTTCTCGACAAGAAGATCGACGAGCTTGCGGAGAAGGCAATGCGTGTGCTCGCGTTCGGCTACTCCGAGTCCGCCATGACAGAGAACAAGATCAACGACGACGTTGTTATCATCGGTCTTGTCGGCATTCGCGACGAGGTGCGCCCCGAAGCGAAGGAGGCTATCGCTCAGGTACAGAACGCAGGCATTCAGGTAGTTATGATAACGGGCGACCGTCTCGAAACGGCTGTCGCTATCGCTAAGGACGCAGGTCTGCTCAAGAATAAAGAGGACGTCGCTTTGTCGAGCGCACAGCTCAACTCCATGAGCGACGAGGTAGTAAAGTCAATGATCCCGAACATCAGGGTCATCGCAAGAGCGCTTCCGACCGACAAGTCGAGAATGGTCCGTCTATGTCAGGAAATGAACCTCGTTGTAGGTATGACGGGCGACGGCGTAAACGACTCGCCGGCACTCAAGCGCGCAGACGTCGGCTTTGCAATGGGCAGCGGCACGGAAGCCGCAAAGGAAGCCGGCAAGATCGTTATCCTCGACGACAACTTCAAGTCGATCAAGGACGCTATCTGGTACGGAAGAACTATTTACCACAACATTCTTAAATTCTGCCGCTTCCAGCTCGTTATCAACGTAGCGGCGGTAATAGTCAGCGCGATCGCTCCGTTCTTCGGAGTTGAAGAGCCGCTGAAGGTAACGCACCTTCTCTTCGTAAACCTCGTTATGGACTCCCTCGGCGCTATCATGCTCGGCAACGAGCCTGCTCTCGAGAAGTACATGACAGAAAAGCCGCGCCGCAGAGACGAGAGCATCATCAGCAAGCAGATGTTCGCTCAGATCGGCATTATGGGCGCATGGCTGACGATCATCAGCTTCCTGTTCCTCAAGCTGCCGTTCTTCGAGCAGTTCTTCAGCACGACTATGGCACATTACACGGAGTCAGAGCTTGCAAAGATGAATATGCCTATGGATATCCGTCTGACAGGTTATTTCGTACTCTTTATCCTTGCCGCTCTCGCAAACGGCTTCAACGTTCGTGACGACGGCTTCGGAATTTTCAAGGGTCTCAAAGAGAACCCGAATTTCCTCAAGGTCATGGTTACGATCATCGCTATCCAGGCGCTTATCGTCAACTGCGCACTCGTTCCGTTCGCGCCGTTCAAGTTTATCGGCAATATGTTTAGCTGTATTCCGTTCAGCGCTGTAGGCTGGTGCGTAGTGCTCCTGCTCGCCGTTACGATGATCCCCGTCGATCTCGTCAGAAAGGCGTGCGTTATGGCTATCGGCGGTTCGGCAAAGGACGACGCCGCAGCCGACGCTGAGGACAACATCGATATCGCTCCCGTAGCTCCCGCAAAGAAGCCTGCAAAGGCAGAGAAGGCAGAGGAGCCGAAGAAGGACGAGCCTAAAAAGGAAGAACCGAAGAAGGAAGAACCTAAAAAGGCAGAGCTCAAAAAGGACGAGCCCAAAAAAGAAGAGCCTAAGACGGAAGTAAAGTCAGAGGAGAAAAAGCCAGAGACAAAGAAAGAGACCTCGGGCGAGAAGAAGCCTCAGACACAGAACAAGTCCGGCAATTCGGGCAGCCAGAACAAATCAGGCAATCAGAACAGATCGGGCAGCAGCGGTCAGAAGTCCGGCGGCTCGAACTCGAAAAAGAAAAAGAAGAAAAAGTGATCCCGCTTTAGGATAACAATATCCCCGTATTCGATCGAATACGGGGATTTGTTCAATCATTCAGTATCATATAAAGCGTTTCGTAAAGCTCCTCGACTCTCTCGGGCGGGAGCTTGATGCAGCTTCCTACCTTTTCGGGGATATCGCGAACCTTTTCTTTCATTGCGCGGCCTTCGTCGGTCAGAACGACTATAACGCAGCGTTCGTCGCATTCGCAGCGCTCGCGCCTGAGATAACCTTTAGCTTCGAGCTTTTTTAGCAGCGGCGTTACCGTTCCGCTGTCAAGCATCAGCTTTTCGCAGATATCGCTCACGGTGACGCGGTCCTTCTCCCACAAAACGAGGAAAAGGATATACTGGGTGTACGTCAGCCCGAGCGGTTTCAGATACGGTGTGTATGCGCCCGTGATCTTGCGTGCCGCCGCGTACAGCGGAAAGCATAGCTGATTATCGAGTTTTAAAAGTTCGTCGTTCATAATGACGCCTGCCTTACAATAAATTTCTTTGCGTAAAGTTGCTGCATTTAACCCCTCCGTCTCGCTGCGCTCGACACCTCCCCTAAAGGGGAGGCGTTGGGGTCTTGCGAAGTTTTAACAGCCTCCCCTGTAGGGGAGGTGGCACGGCGTAAGCCGTGACGGAGGGGTCTAAAGGCATTTATTTTCAAATTTTTATCAACTTGGGAAAGTTGAGTTAATTATTAAGGCAATACCGCACAGAGATTGTGCCGAAGATGCGCAGTAGATTTTTTCGTCAGAGTGCATAAAGGAGCCGCAGGAATA
>OMPZ01000153.1 GCA_900313125.1 uncultured Eubacteriales bacterium
CGCCGCTGTACACATTTTCATCGGCGTCGTTTTCGCTTTCCGTCTCACCAACGTACTCCTCATCCGATTCCGTATCGCCTTCCGGCAAGGATGACTCATCGGCAAAGGACACGCCGCTGTAAATATCGACGTCGCTGTAATACAGCGAGCGGTACATCTCCATCGCTTCGGTAACGCGGTCGAGGTAATTCGCCGTTTCGGAAAACGGCACGCTGCCGCTCGTCACGCCCGTTTTCGGGATAGTGCCGTCGGCAAGCCAGTTGTCAACGTTGCCGTAGCCGGCGTTGTACGCGATTATCGCGAGCGATACGTCGCCGTCGTAGCGGTCGAGAAGATAGCGGAGAAGGTATGTGCCGTACTCTATATTGACCTGCGGCTTGTAAAGCTCGCTGCTGTCGAGCAGCTTATCGGGCATAAAATCGGTGCGGTAGTTTTGCAGCCATGTGAACGTATCGGGCATGAGCTGCATAAGACCGATCGCACCCGCCTGAGAAACGGCGTTGGGGTCAAAGCCGCTCTCCGTGCGGATAACGCCGTAGACAAGGCACACATCGACGTTGAACTCACGGGCGTAGCTCTCGACGTAATACTCATATTTCACGGGGTACAGGCTCTCGTTGAACGAACGCGAGGTCTTGCCATGCAGCAGCGAGGAAACGACGAACAGCACTATCGAAACGATCACAGCGATGACAAGAAAGCCCACAGCGATCGTAAACGAGATATTCTTTTTTGCGTTAGCGTCTTTCTTCTTAGCCATTTCCTCACTCCTTTGATGTGAATTTTTTTAAGCAACAGCTATAGCTTTGGTCAGCTCGCCGTGGTCTTTCCCCCAGAAGGTGAAAAACGAGCCGTTGGGGGACGAGTATGTCAGCGTGACGTAGCCCGAACCGTAGGTTTTCGACGTCGGCGCACCGAACGTATCCGTAACGTCGTCGAGCGTGCTTTCGGCGGTTATGCCGTCAAAGCTCAACATATCGGCAAACTCCCCCTTGTCGGCGGAGGAAAAGCCGATCGAGCGCGCGGTAAATTCCGACGGCTGCATTCCTTCCTCGTAGCCGTCAAGGTAAACGACGGCGATATTCTCGTCGCCGCGCATCACCCCGCAGTAGTGGTATTCGTTTTCGCCCATGCGGTAAATGTTCGCCTGCCCGAACGAAAAGCCCTCGGGAAGGTCGCTCTGCGTAAACGGCAGGGGCAGCGGCTCGCCGCCGAAATATATCCTGCCGAGCATTTCTTCAACGCGCGCATCGTCGTCGCTCGAATACTCAAAGCGTGATGACTCGCCGCCCTTATCGGTATCCGTGCAGGCAGTCGTGAAAAGCAGCAGGCACACAGCCGCAAAAATTATCCTTTTCTTCATCAGACTCACCGTCCGAACTTATTGATTATCGACTGCACCTGCGATCTTACCTGCGCTATATCCTGCGAGCCGTCGATCGTGAAGTCGGAGCGGCTCTCGTAAAAAGCGTTGTCCTTCTGCGCAGATATCCTGCGCTCTATCTCTTCACGCGGCAGGCGGTCGCGCTGCATGAGTCTGCTTATCCTGACCTCCTTCGGCGCGGTTACGCTTACGACCGCGTCGCACATCAGGTCGGAGTTGCTTTCAAACAGAACCGGCGCGTCGAAAATTATCTTCCTCTCGCCGCGGTCGATATACTCGCGGCAAAGCTTCAGCGTCCTCAGAAATATCTGAGGGTGCGTTATGTCGTTTAGCGTCTGCGTGTTTTCCCGCGACGAGAACGCCTTCATCGCGAGCGCGCGTCTGTTCAGACTGCCGTCGGGCGCGAGAATGCTTTTACCGAAGGCGTAGACAAGCTGCCTTACGCAAACGCCGTTCGGCTCCATTATCTCACGCGCTATCTTATCGGCGTTGACGATCTTGAAGCCGTACTCGCCGAAAAAGCCGGACACGGTGCTTTTTCCCGCGCCCGTGGGTCCTGTCAGACCGATCATCAGATGATCACGCAAGCTCGATCACCTCAAATCCTGCGGCGCGTATAAGCCTGTTGTAAACAGCCATAGCCTTGCCGCTCGTGTCGGGGCAGCGTCCGTAGACCGTTTCGACGCCGTCCTCGTCTATCCTTCTGAGCACGTCGAATATCCTGTTCGCCTGCGCGTCGAAGTCGCTCCTGCCGCCGTAGGGGTACGTTTTGACGGAAAGCTTTGGTTCGTCCTCGTCGTAGCAGAGCGCGGCCGCGCCGCTTTCCGCGCGGTCATTGACATACTCTATATATTTTTCGTCGCTCGATCTGATGAGCGTTATATGCGCGCTCGGCGCGTAGTGCTTGTACTTCATGCCGGGGCTTGCCGCCGTCTGCCCTTCCTTCAATTGATGAAGGACTGCGTCGGCGACCTCAACGTGACCGATGACATTTTCAAGCTGCTCGAGCGTAACTCCACCCGGGCGAAGCAGACAGGGCGTTGCACCTGCGACGGTGATGACGGTCGATTCAACGCCGACCTCACACGCGCCGCCGTCCACTATATACGGTATTTTTCCGTCCATATCGTGGAAAACGTGCCGAGCCGCAGTCGGGCTCGGCTTGCCCGAGGTGTTCGCCGAGGGAGCGGCAAGCGGAACGTCCGCCGCGGTTATTATCCTTTTCGTGACGGGGTGCGACGGAAACCTGACAGCCACCGTGTCAAGCCCTGCCGTGACCTCGTCGGGCACATCGCCCTTTTTCATGATTATCGTAAGCGGACCGGGCCAGAACGCGTCCATGAGCTTTTTCGCGCTGTCGGGAATTTCCGTCACAAGGTGAAATCTATCTATCTGCGAAACGTCGGAGATGTGGACGATCAGCGGATTGTCCGCGGGTCTGCCCTTCGCTTCAAAGATCCGTTTCACGGCGCTGCCGTCGAGCGCGTTTGCTGCAAGTCCGTAGACCGTTTCGGTAGGTATGCCGACGAGCGCGCCGTCTCTCAGGGCGTCTCCGACCGTTTCTATATTTTTCTGTGTAGGCAATAACACCTTTGTTTCCATATTTACAATTTCACTTCTTCAATCTCGTATTCCCATGTATCTTATCATTCGTTTGTTTACCTGTTGTTGTCAATTTGTAAAGTAATCATTAATTATGCCCGTCTCCGAACATAGACTCCTCGTCGAGTATCTCGTGGAAAAACAGCTCGGCATATCCGCCGCTGCTGCCGTTATAATGCTCAAGATACACCTCTGCCGCCGTTTTATCCTCGCTGTTCCGCTTTGTCTTATCGACTCCCGCGGAAACGACGAGCCGCGCGGTCTCGACCTCGTTTTCGTCGATAATGTTGTCGGAGACAGCCTCGTACACCACGTCGAAAAGAGCGCTGACATGATCCGAATAGACGGCGTCGGTGTAATTTACGTCCGCGCCGTTGTCGATCATCAGCTTGAGCATTTTGACCGTGTCCTCGCTCGATCTGTTTTCATTATCGGAATAATAATCAGCGATCGCATACTCGGTGATACGGTGCTTTAGCGTCACGCCGTTATCGAAACGCGCTCCGCGGTCGAGCATATAATCCACGCCCTCAAAATTGTCTTCGTTGGCGTAATATTGAAGCGCGTCGAGCGAATTTCTGTCAAGGCTGTACAGCAGCGGAGGGTACTTTTCGAGCAGCGCGCCGATCTCGTCGTAATCGCAGTTATGTACGGCGTCGGTGTATTTTTTCACATGGTTCGACTTGACCGTTTGCTCGCCGGTCGGCGTTTCGATCGCCTTATCCTTCGGTACGGCGATATATATCGCCACCGCCGCAAACAGCGCGAATATCACGCCCGAGATCGACAGCAGCACCGTGCTCAGCACCTTTTTCTTTTTTCTCGTGACGAGACCCACAATAAAGCAGATTATCATCGTGCCGATAAGCCCCAGCACGAGCATAAATGCGATAAATACTATCACCATTCCCATAAAAGCCATAATAGATCGTCCTTCCTTTTTTCATATACCCTTTATTTATTGATCCGTATTTCCTTCCAGCTTTGCCGCGCGGTCGGCGGTGATGAGCGCGTCGATTATCTCGTCAAGCTCGCCGTTTATTATCGAGTCTATTTTGTAAAGCGTGAGACCTATCCTGTGGTCGGTCACTCGCGACTGCGGGAAATTGTAGGTGCGAATGCGCTCGTTTCTGTCGCCCGTGCCGACCTGCGCCTTTCTTTCGGCGGCGATCGCCGATGACTGCGCTTCGCGCTTTTCGCTGAGCAGCCGGCTTTTTAGCACCTTCATCGCCTTGTCGCGGTTTTTGAACTGGCTGCGCTCGTCCTGACACTCGACTACCATGCCCGTCGGCAGATGCGTTATGCGGATAGCCGACGACGTTTTGTTGATATGCTGACCGCCTGCGCCGCTCGAGCGGAACGTGTCTATCTTCAAGTCCTTCGGGTCGATCTCAAGCTCGACCTCCTCCGCTTCGGGCAGCACGGCAACTGTCACGGTCGAGGTGTGTATGCGCCCCTGACTTTCGGTGTCGGGTACGCGCTGAACACGGTGAACGCCGCTTTCAAATTTCAGGCGTGAATACGCGCCGCTGCCGTTTATCATAAATGAAATTTCCCTGTAACCGCCAAGCTCGGTTTCGTTTGCGCCGATCAAATCGATCTTAAAAGAGCGTCTTTCTGCGTACATGGAATACATTCTGAACAATGACGCCACAAAAAGAGCAGCTTCTTCGCCGCCTGCGCCCGCGCGTATTTCGACTATAACATTTCGCTCATCGTTGGGGTCTTTCGGCAGCAGTAAGATTTTAAGCTCGTCTTCGCACCGTTTAATGTCCTCACTGCAGCGGCGCAGCTCCTCATTCAGAAAAGCTTTCATTTCATCATCGCTGCCTTCCGCGAGCATAGCTTTTGCGTCCTGCTCATCGCTGAGAGCGGTTTTGTATTCACGGTATTTTTCGGCGATCGGCTGTATTTCGGCGATCTCCTTCATAATCGCGGCGTATTCCTCGGCGTTTGCTGCAATCTGCGGGTCAAAAAGCTTTTGGTTCAGCTCTTCAAAGCGTTTTTCAAATACATCAAGCTTATCAAACATAAATTAATCGTTCTCCTCGGAGCGTGTGATATTTTTGATATTTTTTTCGATTCGTGAACGAGGCGACATAATCTCATGACCGCAGCCGCAGCACACAAGCTTAAAATCCATGCCGACTCTGATCACCTTGAATTTTCGTTCCCCGCAGGGATGCGGCTTTCTCATTGTCAGCACATCTCCCACTCTGACGTCCATTTCAGCCACCTCCAATTCGGGCACACTTACGTACCTACTATTTTATCACAAAGTCGCCCGCTTGTAAAGACACTATTCTTTCGGTTCACAGCTTTTGAATGAGTTAAAAAACTATTAATAGAAAGTTTTTTGCGCAGCTTTTTTTCAAAAAAGCTGCCGAGGGTGTGGGGCGAGCAGCTCCACAAAATAACTAAAAGCAAACATTTCAAAAAATGCAACGAAAACATATTGAAAAAATAAATTTTTATGGTACAATAGAATGATAGGGATACAGTGAAAGTTCTGTATA
>OMPZ01000240.1 GCA_900313125.1 uncultured Eubacteriales bacterium
AGCGGCATATTAACGCAGCCGTGAGAGCCGTTTGAAAGATAGAGCGAGCCGCCGAAATACGGCTGCCATGTCGCGTCGTGGAAGCCTACGTCGTCGGCGAATACCATCCAGTACGCCACCTGTGTAACGTAGCCGGGACCTCTGAGCGTCGCGGGCGCCTGGTGGTAACGTATCCTGAACGCGCCCTTCGGAGTGTCATTGCCGAGATTCGGGTTGCCCGTCACGACGTCGGTCTCGAGAATGACTTCGCCGTAGCGGTACATCCACATATGCTGCTCGGAGATGCTGACCTCGGCGTAGGTGTTGCCGTAGTCGTCGTTGCCGTCCTCGTCGTAGCCTACCGCCATTCTCTCCCACCATTCGATGCGGCTGTCGTCGCCGCCCGTCAGGTCTATCGTCACCGATTCGCCCTTGAGTACAAGCTCCTTGAGTTTTTTCGCTGCGAACTTCTGGTCGAGCTTCCAGCCGTAGTCGCCCGTCTTGATCTCAACGACGTTGCCCGCGTGAGATGTGAAGAATTTCGTTTTGTCGTATGTATCGTAAGTTCCGGCGAGCGTTTTGACGTACTCGGCTACCTTGTCGTCCTTTACGCCGAGCTTGTAGCTGCCGTCGCCCTGCTTGTCCGCCGTTACCCAGCCGGAGATCGTCTTTACGTTGATCGGAACGTTTTTCGGACCGAACTTCAGCGTGATAACGAGGTCGTTGAGCTTCTCGTAAAGCTCCTTCTGCGCGAGCAGCTCCGGGTCGTCGGAATATATCTCGGGCATATCGTAAAGCTCCGATTTCTCGAGGTCGATCGTATCCTCCTGAGCCGCTATCGCCTTCTTTATCTCCTCTTTGAGATCGTCGCGGTGAGCCACGTTGCCTATGCTTTCCGGCGTTACGGTAAACTTGCCGTCGAGAACGACGAGCTCGGCGTTTTTCATCTCGATCGGGTACTGCGGATCGACGCATTCAAGGTTGTCTATCGTTTCGTCGAGCATATCCTCGTCAACCTCGTACTCTATCATGCCCTCCTCGAGCGTGATATCCTTGTCGCCTAGAAGATTTACGATCCACTTAAGCCCCGACTGCATATCGAGAAGGCTGTCGAACCTGTCGGAGACGATGGCTGTAAGCCCCACGTCGCCGCCCTCGATGACCTCCTTCTTGAAATCCTGCTCGATGAGCGTCAGCTTATAGTCCTTCGACGAGTCAATGAGCTTTTCCTTAGCCTGGTCGAGCGACAGCAGCGTCACGTCGGAATTATTGAGCGTTGTACCCGGCAGGAAGTGCTGTGAAAAGTAGAACCCCACACCGCCGTACGCACAAACGAGCACGACGAGCAGCACAACAAAAAAGATAAGTCCGCCGTAGCTGCGGCTCGGCGCGTGCTTTGCCTTGGTTTTCTTTCTGCTTTTTGTCCTTGCCTTTGACTTCGGCTTTCCTTTCGTTTTGTAATTACTCATTCCGACAACGCTCCTCTATTATATCTTTAGCTTACTTTGTATTATAATATATTTTAATAGATCATGCGAAATTGCACTCCTGTAATATAATAACACATAAAGGTTTCAAATTCAATCAAAAAATAAACAAAATTGTAAATTTTTATCGTTGCAAAAGCGCCGGTGTTTTTTTACACCGGCGCAGGAAAGTTATTATTCGTCGTCCTCCGTTTCGCGGACGATGTATATCGGTCTGTGCTTCGTTTCGAGGTACGTTTTCGACAGGTACATACCCACCACGCCGATACCGACAAGCTGTATGCCTCCGAGGAACAGCATTATGCACACCATCGTCGGGAAGCCCGCTGCCGGGTCGCCGAAGATCAGCGCCTTTATCGCGTAAAAGCAGGCGAGAACGAACGAAACAAGGCATACGAAAAAGCCCATCGCGGAGGTGATGTAGAGCGGCGTCGTCGAAAACGCCATGATGCCCTCCATGGAATACTTGAACAGCTTCCAGAACGACCACTTCGTCTGACCGGCGACGCGCTCGACGTTTACATATTCGAGCCACTTCGTCTTAAAGCCGACCCAGCCGAAAATACCCTTCGAGAATCTGTTGTACTCTTTCATCGAAAGCACGGCGTCGACCATTTTTCGGCGCATCAGACGGAAATCGCGCGCGCCGTCAACGATATCGGCGTCGCTGATCCTGTTTATTATTTTATAGAAAAGCTTTGCGAAGAACGAGCGTATCGGCGGCTCGCCCTTTCGCGTCGTGCGGCGCGTCGCTGCGCAGTCGTAGCCGCCTGTCGTCACAGCCTCGTACATATCGGGCAGCAGCGACGGCGGGTCCTGAAGGTCGGCGTCCATTACTGCGACGTAATCGCCCTTTGCCGCTTCAAGTCCGGCGAGCATCCCCGCTTCTTTTCCGAAATTGCGGGAAAAGGAGATGTATCTCACGCGCGAATCGAGCTCATGCAGCTTTTTCGCCACGGCGAGCGTTTTGTCCTTCGAGCCGTCGTCCACGAAAATAATCTCGTGCTCGACGCTCATCGTTTTGAGGACCTTCGTTACCTCCTTGTAAAACTGAGGCATGGACTCCTCTTCATTGTAGCACGGAACTACGATAGATATAAGATCCATTTTCTCCCTCCCCTTAAAATTATCTGTGATAGATCAACTTTTTTTGAAAAGACCAAAGGCTTTTTTGATAAGGTCGATGTCCTTCTTTTTCTTCAGCTCGTCGTTTACGCAAAGGAACACGAATACAAGCAGCGCGATCACAGCGACAACGAGACCCGGAACAAAGCCCTCGGGCGTGTATACGAGCTTGATCGTGTGCTCGCCCTTTGAAACGTCGGCGCACAGGAACGCGTCCATAGCCGCCTTCGTCTGCGTGTATTTTCCGTCAACGTAGAGCGTCCAGCCCTTCTCATACGGGATAGACGTGTAGAAAAGACCGTCCTCTTTTACGCTGATCTTGCCCTCGACGAGACTGCTGCCGTGCTTTGTGACCTTGAGCTTTTCGTCGGCAAGCGCGTCGTAGCCCTTTTGGAAAATGTCGTCGTTGAGGAAAGCCACGGCGATCTTGTCGGTCGCGCTCTTGCTGCCGTCAACGCTTATGATAGCGACATCGCCCTTCTTGTAGTAGCCGAGCGGGAAAACGTAGCGCTGCGCTTCAACGTTATAGGTGTGGTTTATACTCTTGCTTTTTACCGAAACATTGTCGGCAGACTTCACGTTCGCCCACGCATAGAGCATACCGTCCTTCGGAGCCGCGTAAGAAACGCTGATCGTGCCTGCCGTATTGCCGGCGGTCATCTGGTACTTGATGATGCCCTCACCGATCTTTTCGTGCTCGTAGTTCACGCAGTCGAACGACTTCGGGTCGAGCGGCGTGTAAACGTCCTCTTTTATGCCGGTCGCCGCAGAGAACGCTTTGTTCTGCGCCGCAAACACGGTGTCGCCGTCAAGCTCGACTGTCTCGAGCTTTTCGTTTGCCATAAAGCCGATCGGCAGATAGTATTTGTTCTCGTAAAGAGTTACGCTGCCGTCGGACGACATTTTGCTGATCTCAAACGAGCTTTCCTCGCCGACATAATCATCTCTTGTGATGATGTATTTTTCCGCAAGGAACATCGACACGACAGGCGACGTGAGCAGATACTGGAAGCTGCTGCGCTTCGACACCATGCCGAAATCGCTCGTGAAGTCGATAAGGCTCCTGTACGACGTTGACGAGAACTGACCCGCGCTGTTGTAGCCGTAGATCATGCCGTCGTTCTTTGTGGAGTAGTACGTCTGATCCAATCTGAACAGGTCGCTGCCGCTTTGCTCCTCGGCATACTGCGCCAGCTCCTCGACCTGCTCCTCCTTTGCGGGGTAGTCGTCCCACGCCGTCGTACCGACGGTATTAACGCCGATGCTCGCCTGAAAGCACATCTCCGCGATGATGACAAGGCTCGTGAAGATAACGAGCATACGTCTGTCGAGAAGGTTCAGTTCATAGATCGTCATGAATATGATGTAAACGGCTGCCACGATAAGGCTGCCGATAACGGCTTTTTTGTCAAGGTAGAACACGCTGACGCACACCATGACGATCGTCACGATGCACATTCCGATGATGTCCTTTTTGTCAAGCTGCACAAACACCGTGAAGGCCCTGTATGCGATCACGATAAACGTAAAGCTGAAAATGAACGCGAAACGGTACGGAATAAGGTTCGGGAAATGGAAGCCGTGCCAGATATAGTCGAGCGTGTTGATGTTCAGGCTGACGAAAAGCAGACCGAGCAGCGAGAGAAGCGTTATCTTCTCCGAGCGCGCGATATCCTTCGATCTTACGAAGATCACGAGCATAAGTATGCAGATGACGCCCGTGCCGATGTTCGGCAGACCCTCCATCGTAGTCGGCTCATGGAAGCTGAACAGATTTGAAAGCAGTTCCATGAAGTTGTTGTAGATCTCGATCTTATCGGGGAAGGCGTCCTCCGTGCCGACGGTATTCTGGAGCTGAAGGTACGACGCAAGCGATACCGGCAGCGTCATTGCGAGCGCGAGCGCGGAGTAGAACGCCATTTTGAGGATATCCTCGCAGAACACCTCGAGCTTGAACTTCTTGAGAATGCTCTGAATGATGAACCAAAGCACCACGAAAACGCAGATCATGTAGCCGATGTAATAGCTCGACAAAAACGCGAGCGCAAGCGCGATGACGTACGTTTTGTATTTTCCTTCGCGAACTACGCAGTAAACACCGAGCGCAACGAGCGGCAGAAGCGCCACGCTGTCGAGCCAGATGGTGTTCCAGTAGTAGCCCATCATGAAATCACAGAACGCGTAGCAGCAGCCGAACGCCACAAGGGAAATATCGTTGCGGCGGTAAACGTGCTTCAGGAACATCGCCGTAAACAGACTGGAAAGTCCGACCTTTATCATTATCAATACGGCGAGAGCCTCGCGGATATACGCCATCGGCACAACAAGCGTCAGAAAATTGAGCGGGCTTGCGATGTAATAGCCGATAATGGCGAGGAAATTCGTTCCCATGCCGCTGTGCCAGGTGTACATGAGCGACTCGCCGCTTTTCAGCTTGCGCTGGAACTCCTTTAAAAACGGCAGGTACTGCTGCTTGCAGTCGGAGTAAAGCACCTGTCTGTCACCGAACGGATGTATCTTCGCTCTTGCGAACAC
>OMPZ01000144.1 GCA_900313125.1 uncultured Eubacteriales bacterium
CGCTGCCGAGATGTACGTTGAGCTTATAATCAGCCGCGCCGAGGTGGGGATCGTTATAAAAGCTGCCGTACTGCGCGCGGCTTATGTTTTCCTGAAGATGCTCGATACGAACACCAACGGAGAAGGGCTTAGCTTCCATTGCAAAGCCGCTCTCGTACAGCATTTTAAAGGTATCTCTCGCGCTGTGACCGAGCGCAAGTATAACATTGTCCGTTTCTATCGTCTCGCGCTTGCCCTCGTGTTCGGTTTCTATCGCTGTGACCCTGCCGCCGTTTGTGACTATCCTTGTGAGCGTTGTTGAGAATCGCACCTCGCCGCCGAGGGCGATGATATCGTTTCTTATCGCCTTGACCGTCGGTTTGAGACGGTCGGTGCCGATGTGCGGCTTTGCGTTGTAGAGTATCTCCTCAGGCGCGCCGTGAGCGACAAACTCCTCAAGTATCTTGCGTGAGCGCGGATCCTTTGTGCCCGTGTTGAGCTTTCCGTCGGAAAACGCGCCTGCGCCGCCCTCGCCGAACTGTACATTGCTTTGTGTGTCGAGACTGCCGCCGTTCCAGAAAGCGTTTACGTCGCGCGTGCGGTCGTCAACGCTTTTGCCGCGCTCGATAAGTATCGGGCATTGCCCCGCCTGAGCGAGTATCAAAGCCGCAAATAATCCCCCGGGACCTGCGCCGACGACAACGGGACGCAGGTCGAGCTTTTTGCCCTTCGGAAGCTGATAGACGTACTGCTTCGCTGCCGATATCTTGTTTGACTTGCAGCGGCGCAGCACCGAGTTTTCGTCAATGGCAAGCTCCGCGTCAACAGCCGCGCTGAACGTCACGCTGTCCTTATGGCGGGCGTCAACGCTGCGCTTTCTCAGAACAACATTTTTTATTTTCGACGGATCGACCCTGAGCGCCTTCGCCGAAAGCTCTGTGAGAGTTTTTTCGCTGTAATCAAGCGGCAGTTTAAGCTCATTTATCCTTATCATTTTTCTTTACCTCGTTTTTTGCCGCGTGCGCGCCTGCCGTAATGCCGCTCGCAAACGCGAAATGCAGATTGTAGCCGCCGCATATACCGTCAACGTCGAGCGCTTCGCCTACAATATACAGGTTTTTGTATCTGACCGACCTCATGTTTCTGTCGATCTCCGAAAGCGAGATGCCGCCTGCCGTCACCTGCGCCTGATCGTACGACGACATTTTGCACGGCGTGAATTTGCAGATTTTCACAGCGTGCGAAAGAGCGGAAAGCTCCTTTGCGGATATATCGCGTATTTTCCTGCCGGAATATGCGACGCCGCATTTTTTCATCAGATAAACGGTCAGCTTTTTGTTTATCAGACCCGTGAAAAGCTCCGACGCGTCTGCGTCGGGCAGATCATTTTTCCTTTTTTGAAGGAATGCGGCGATCTCCTCCTCTGAGTGGTCGGGAGCAAGGTCTGCCGATATGTACACCTCACGGTATTTTTTACCGCGAACCGTGCCAAGGGCAAAATATTCGTTGATATACCGTGATATCTGAAAAACGCATATCCCGGAGATGTTTTTTTCATTTAGCTGAAGCTCGCCGCGCTCAAAGCAAAGTGTTTTACCGTCCGACACCGCCGACACTATCGCCTGAGTGCGGACGCCCTTTACCGAGGGGAGATGCTTGTCCGTCACGTTTACGGGCGCAAGGCTCGGAAATACGGGCGAGCAGTCGAGCGAAAGCCGGCGCGCAAGCTCGTATGACGAGCCGTCGGAGCCGAGTGCCTTCTGAACGGCGCCGCCCGTCGATAGGATAAGCGTTTTACAGAAAAAGCTTTTATCACCGCAGTCTAAAAGCCAGCCGCCGTTTGTATTTTTCACAGAGTTTACCTTTGTTTCGCAGATAACGTCCGTACCGTTTTTTTTAAGGTGCAAAAGCAGCGTGCCGAGCACCGCGCTCGCCTGATTGGAGTACGGGTACACACGCCCCTCTGTGTCGCCCCGGCACAAAAGCCCGAGCTTTTCAAAGGAGTCTATCAGCCGCTGCGGCGTTACACGCGAGATCAAAGCCTTGACAAACGGACGCGCGGTAAAGTTGTAGCTTTCCTCGGTCATGTTAAAGTTTGTCAGATTGCACCTGCCGTTGCCGGTGGCAAGCAGCTTTTTTCCGGGCTTTTTTTCTTTTTCAAGAACGGCGAGCCGTGCGTCCGGGTCTCTTCTTCCAAAAGCAGCGGCGGCTGCGAGACCTGCCGCGCCGCCGCCGATAATTACAACGTCGTATTTAAAAACGTTTTCGTTCATTTCAACACCCTGTCATTGTCACATCATCATTCCGATAAGGTACGGGATACCGTAGGAGACCACGCACATTATAACCGTAGCCATGATTATACCGCCGAGGATAGAGAGACTTGCGTCCTTTAGCTTGAAGTGGAACAGCGCGGCTACGAGCGAACCCGTCCACGCGCCTGTACCCGGGAGTGGTATGCCTACGAAAAGAAGAAGTCCGAGATTTTTGTGCTCCATGATCTTCTTCGCGTTTTTTTCCGCCTTCTCTTCAAGCAGGTCTATCATTTTCACGAGCTTCGTGTTTTTCAGCCATTCAAATATTTTTTCGATAAAAAGAAGGATAAACGGTATCGGCAGTATATTGCCGGCGATGCATATCGGTATCGCCTTCCACATATCGACGTGAAGGATAGACGCGGCGATAAGCCCGCCTCTCAGCTCAAGTATCGGGAAAAGCGAGATGATAAAGATAACTATTTCCGACGGCACGCCGCCGAGAAGTCCGATCAATGATTCAACGAGATGTTCCAATTTGTATACCTCCAAAATTACTCAAAAGCATTTTATCAAGCAATCATTATTTCTTTGGCAATTAAATAGTCGCAAACGACAGTATTGTTTCTCTATCAAAGTCACTTTGCGGGGGCTTTCCGATCGCCCCCGCACCCCTTCGGATACAAACAAAGAAATTATAGATATTGTGTTACTTAATTGCCGCATTAATAATTATATATTAACTCAAAACGCTTGACAATACTTATTTTTGCTTTTATTATTAATTTGTCGTAAAGCTCATACTTACACAATTTCGGCAAGGAGAATATGTTGAAAATGAAGAAACGAATTTTGCTTACTGTCACGGTCGTGCTGACCGCGGCGATATTTATACACTCCGCAATGCCGGCCGATATGTCGTCGGACGAGAGCGGTTTTATACTCAGGCTCTTTGAAAAGCTCGCGGAGATCTTTCACGCGCCGAGCGTGTTCAACGAATACACGATCAGAAAATTTGCTCATTTTACAGAATTTGGTGTTTTCGGATTCTTCCTTTCATGGACGGTGCGTGAATACTGCGGCGGTTTTAAGGGACAAATATTCAAGGTGCTGTTTTTCCTGCTGTCAACGCCCGTTGCCGACGAGACGATACAGTATTTTTCGGAGGGCAGAAGCTCGCAGGTGAAGGACGTCCTTCTCGATTTCAGCGGCGCGGTCACGGGCTTTGCCGCGCTTGCTTTGATCGCGGCGGTCATACAAAGGCTACGTAAAAGGCGTGAAGATCCAATCTAACAGACCGACGCAGGCATCAAATTATCCTATCTAACATAGTTTGTGTGCGTGTTAAAAATAGAAAAAATTACAATTTATAATTTTCGGAGAAAGACATATACTATTTTTGCGGAAGGAAAACAGCGTTAAGCAAAAGCGAAACGCTGTTCCGCGAAAGACATGGCTCTCCGATCGTGTCGGTGATGATATTCACCGAAAAAGCCCTTCGGAAGCC
>OMPZ01000154.1 GCA_900313125.1 uncultured Eubacteriales bacterium
GGAGCGGCTGTTGAAAACCGCTCCGAATCTTTATTGTGTTTTGCCCGACCTCATCTCGGCAAGCCTTTCGCGAAGGGCTGTGTACGCTTCTTCGGGGTCGTCTATGCCTGCGACGGTCTTTTCCATCGGGCAGATGTCGTCGCCCTTTCGGTTGATGATCTTGTCGGTAAGCTCGCCGTAGGTGCAGGGGATACCGTTTTTACTCAGAAACGCGAGCGCGGCTTCGGACATTACGCTGCCGTGAACAGCCGAAAGCCCTGATTTGACAAACAGCATTGCCGCCGCCTTGCCGACGATAACGTCTGCGGCGGAAAAGCCGGAGATGTCCTTGCCCGACGCGATCAGCTTTATCATCGGGGAGATGCCTTTGCCGTCGTCAAAGATGATCTCGTCACCGCGGCATAGGCAGATCGAATGTTCGCCGAGGTTCTGCACGGCTTTTTCGAGATCAGTCATTTTTCTTGTCCTTCAGCAATACGCCGCGAAGCGCGATGATGATGAGCGGAACTGCGGCTGCCTGAACGGCAAGTCCGGGCAGACCCGTTACGATCTGGCTCCATATCATGCCCACGGTAAACGGCGTGAGCGCGTGGAAGGCTGCGACAGCACCGAGGAACACGAGCCTGCCTGCAAGCTGTGCGCTTATAACAGCGGCAAATGCCCATAGCCCGTTTTCGGCTATCTTCTTTGTGAAAAGCCCGGAAACTGCGGCGAATACGGCAAGCTCAGCCACCATGAACGGCAGTCGTGCCGCTGCCGGCATAGCTTCTCCCATTGCCGAGGTGATAAGAAAGCTTACGATCGGCGAGAGCATACCCACGGCAAGCCCCCACTTTGTTCCGAGAAGGCAGCCGCCTATGAGAACAGGCAGGTACATCGGCAGCCACCTTACGCCGCCGGGCTGACCGAGCGCGATGTGAACGAGCTGGGGCAAGGCTGCCGCGAGCGCGATAACTGCTGCCGAAACAAGTGTTTTGTAGGTCACGGCTCTTTTGGCGGTGACGTTTCTTAAAGCTAATGCGTTGTCAAACATATTGTGATATCCTCCTTTACGGCGTGAACGGTTTCAGATTTTCGACTGCCTTTTCGGGCTGAATGCGTACTTCGTCGTTGTCGAGATCTATCAAAGCGTACTTGTCGTTGCCCATGCCCATTTCTTTCATATAGCTGAGCTGACGGTGACCGTGGCGCGTTTCAATGCGCTCGACGAGGTCGTGGCGCTCCTCTTCCTTCATGGCGTAAATGAGGTCGATGCACGCCTGGTCGAGAGCGAGTATATCGGTCGATGCGAGTATCCCGACGTTCGGAGTTACGACCGGCTGAGCGGCAACGCCCTCGCAGTCGCACGATACAGACATATTTCTCATCACGTTTACGAAGGTGATGTTCTCGCCGAAATGATCGACAGTCGCCTTAGTTGACTCCGTGATCCTCTCCATAAGCTCTTCCTGAGCTATAGACCACATATCGTCCGAGCCTTCGAGCGTGTGAATCCACATTTTTCCGATGCGTCCGTCGGCGCAGCCGATGCCGATGTTTTTGTTTGAACCGACGAAGCCGCCCATCATGTGCCCCTTAAAGTGAGTGAGCACGAGCAGCGAGTCGTAGTCCGTCATGTGCGAGCCTACCGACATTTCCTCCATCCATTTGCCGCCCTTTATCGGCAGAGTCGTCGTGCCCTCTTCGTCCATGATGTCAACGGGGCAGAACGTCCAGCCGTTTATCTCGAGCGTCTTTCTGTGCTGCTCCGTCGTGAAACGGTCGCCGGGATAGTAGGTGTTCGTTTCGACGACAGCGGCATCTTTAAGCTCAGGCTCGGCGGCGAGAAGCTCCTCGACCCACGCGTGCGGGATAATGTTCGGACCGTGCGGCTCGCCCGTATGCAGCTTTACGCCGACCTTGCCGGTGATAGCGGAATTTACCTTTTCGTAGACCTTTTTAAGACCCTCCGCGGACAGGTCGCGGGTGAAGTAAACGACCGATTCGCCGCCTGTTCTCTCACCGTAGGGCACATATCTTTCGCCGCCCGTGCCGGGAGTTTTTGCTTTATCTGACATCAGATCATCCCTTTCGATAATGTTTTATTACTTTGGCAACTAAATAATCTGTAATAATTAAGTATTTCTTACAAGGACACCTTGCGGGGGCTTTCCGGTCGCCTCCGCGCCCCTTCGGATACAAATAATAAATTAAAATTTTGAATTATTTAACTGCTAAACTAATAACTGAAACAGCAAAACAAACGTTTTGGTATTGTACAGTTATTGTAGCAATTATACCATAAAACAATAAGTGTTGCAAGAATTTTTGTTACTGTCATACTGCACAAATATACAAACGTGTTTTGTACTTCCGCAGAATTTTGACAGGAAAAATAAACAGCAACGCGACTTAAAATAAAGTAGGCTTGCCGGGCAAGCCGAGCCGCGCGGCGAAAAAGTAGTGTCTTGAAAAAAATACAAACGCGTAATTGAAAAAATATTGACAGGAGGGGGGGAGAGGAATATAATAGAGGTGTAGATAAATTGAATATTATCTTCGGGGTGGGGTGAGATTCCCGACCGGCAGTATAGTCTGCGAGCGTTTGAGAGAAGGCGGCGTGCCTTTTCGAGCATGATACGGTGTGATTCCGTAACCGACGGTAAAGTCCGGATGAGAGAAGATATGATGAAAAGCGTAAGCGTTCAAGCTCCCGGAGACCCCAAAAACTCCGGGGGCTTTTTTCAAATCCAAATCATATCTTAAAAGGAGTAGTTATGAAAGCAAATGACAACAGACTAAGATCGGTATTGTGCATGGCGATGCTTGCCGCGCTCGCGATAGCGGCAGATATGTTTTTGAGAATACCGGGCATCGGCGGGTTTTTGACTTACGAGCCGAAGGACGCGGTGCTGACGATAGGCGGCTTTATCTTCGGTCCTGTAGCCGGGATATTGATGTCGCTCGCGGTGTGCGTTATCGAAATGGTGACGGTAAGCACGACGGGGCTTATCGGACTGCTGATGAACTTCTTGTCGTCAGCCGTGTTCATCGGCGTCAGCACATTCATCTATTCGCGGAAAAAAACGCTGTCGAGAGCGATCGCAGGTCTTGTGGCAGGCTCGCTGTCGATGCTCGTGATAATGCTTTTGTGGAATTA
>OMPZ01000160.1 GCA_900313125.1 uncultured Eubacteriales bacterium
GCGCAGAATAACGCGGCTGCCGACTCCGATATTTACAAAACCATCAGGAACAATATACCGCCCGCAGTAAATAATAATGTCGGCGCGGCACCGGCTGCAAATACCCCGTATGGTTCTGTAAGACCGGCAGCACCCGCTGCTAATGCAACGTACATCACAGACGTAAACCCATCAGCTCCCGCCGCTAACACACCGTACAGCGCGGGTGTAAACGTCGGTATCAATAATAAAGGCGGTTCGCGAATTGTCCGCGGCGACACGCCGCAGCAGCAGCAGAGACATATTGAAGAATGGCTCGGTACAAGGCTTTTCAATATCGCGGCGTCGCTGCTTATCTTTATCGGACTTATTCTTTTCTGTACGCTCAGCACCGAACAGGTCACAAATACAATGAAAATGATCGCCATGTTCGTTGTGAGCGGAGGATTTATCGCGGCAGGTACGTTTTTCTCGCGTAAAGATAAATCTGTATTTCCGCTCGGAATGCTCGGCTGCGGATTCGGAACGTTCTTTATATCTATCCTGCTTTCGCATATCTATTTCCATTCGCTCGGCGATATAGCGGCTTTCTCGCTTATCCTCGTGTGGTCGGCGTTCGCGCTGTTTATGTCGAAAAAGCTCGATTCCGTTATGCTCAGCGTCACGGCGCACATAGGCACAGCCGTTTCTATCTGCTTTGCGTTCACGCTCGGCTTCACAGCTGAAAGAGTCGTTCTGCTGACGATCTACCAGCTTGCGGCTATCGCCGTTATCATCGGCGGCAATATCTTCTGCTGCCGCAAAACATACCGCTTCGGTCTGATAATGTCGCAGTGCCTGCTCGTTTATACCTCGATCGCTATGAGCCACGCTTTCAGCGAGAAGTTCATCATGCCCCAGTCTGTATCTGCCGCGGCTGCAACCGCTGTCTACGCGGTACAGTTTTCCGCAATCTGCTTTGTCTCGTACCTTGTGGCTACGTCCGCTGCCGCTCTTGAAAAAGAGGGTCTTAAAAAGACCGCGATCACAGAGAAGGACGAAAACGATCTCACAGGCGCGTTTGAGCGTAAGGCACACGGCGAAAGGCTTATCTCTATCTCAACCGTTGTCCACGCCGTAAACAAGCTGCTCTGGACCTCGGGTACAGTCGCTTCTGTCGGCTGCATCACATACTATATTTGTAAAAACGCCATTAAGTGCGACACCGTTATCCCGACGGCGGTCGCCCTCATCATCGCGGCTTTGCTGCACCTGACACTCACGCTTTTCTTGGAAGAAAAGCTCAATTTCAGCACGCACCTTGCGTCTGTTTCGATCTGGTTCATCTCCGCGGTCATCATCGTTTCGCTGTTTGCCGCAGCTCATGACTACGGTATGCCGTTCGTATTCGTTTATTCTCTCCTGCTTATCGCGATCTTCAAGCTTACGAAAAACAAAGGGCTTGCTCCCGTCACCTCGGCGGCGCTCTTTATCGAAGCTGTATACATGACCTTCTACGGCTACTTCGCCATTGAGAACGTCTGGATAAGCATTCCTTATATGTTCGTGCTCGGCGGCGTTCTGCTGCTTTTATGGGCTGTTCAGGACGGCAAGCACAAGCAGCGTTACTTCAAGTATATGAAGATCGCCGAATACATATGGATAAGCTTCTCTATCATCTCGATAAACGCAAGCGAGTTCAGCGATATTTCTTTCCCGCTTATCATGAGCGAATTTGCTCTGATGAACATTATCTGCTACTTCATCAAATTCGGCAGCGAAAACGAGCCGGAGCTTAGAACCGTCGTAAAGGCGGAATCTCTGCTCACCGTTTACATCGGCATGATAACGTTTACTTTCGAGCTTGCCGGAGGACTCGGCGACAACAACATCATCAAGGCTGTCATGGTCGTTATGATCGCCGCTATAACCGCCGTTTACATCTACGATTTTGCCCGTTCAAACTCGTCTATCCTCCAGATAATCTCGGCGCTCACAACGGCAGGTTTCGTTACGTTCCTCTGCATCGGCTTCAGCGATTACTACAAGCCGTTTGAGATATACGCCTCCGCTCTTTACTGCAGACCGTTCATATTCATCTTTGCGGCAGCCATGCTTATCATTTACGTCGTGAAGAAGAATCATCACCTCATACTGCCCGTATGGATAGGCATTACACTCGACATGGTATCAATGGTGCTTGCGGGCTACGACGACCTCATTTATTACGCTGCTCAGGGTACGGGCAACACCTTGCCGGCGCACCTTCTCGCTACGGGATTCTCGCTCGCTCACGCTGCTATCATGCTTGCAGCGACCTTCGTCATGAACGATATGACTATCCGCAACGTCAACTCCACAAGGCTTATGAGGGAGCTGCCGCGCTACATCTCGCTTATCTGGGTCAACGCCGCGTTCCCTGTGATAACTTACGACGCGTTCTACGAAACAAAGCTTGAGAACATCTCTATCGTGTTTGCGATGATCGTTCTCACATTGATAAACACAGCCGTATTTGCAATGAAGTATCAGGACGAGCCGGGAACACCGTTCAACCTTACGGTGCGCGGTATTTCAGCCGTGGCGTTTTACGCAGCCCTGCCGTGCCTTAGTCTCGGCAAGACGGGCAGCCGCGTTGAATACGTTGCCTGCGTTGTGCTCATGCTTTCGTGTGCGGCTCTGTTCTTCGTAAAATCGCGTGAGATACTCAAATCAAAGCTTTCACTTTGGGTACAGCTTTACATCGGCATCAACTCGACGATCTTCATAAACTGCGCTGCAAACGGGCTTTCGAGCAGCTACGACTTCGCTTACGTTTTCAGCATCGTTACGATGATAACCGCACTTCTCTGCATCACGGCAGGCTTTATCGCGAAGGCTAAGGGGCTGAGGATATACGGACTTATCGTGGTCATGATCTGCATTATCAAGCTCGTAACGATCGACATCAGCGGCGCGGATTCACTCGCAAGAGTTCTCGCGTTCATCATCGGCGGTGTTATCTGCTTCATCATAAGCGGCATCTACAACAGAGTTGAAAAATCTCTTCTGAGAAACGACGCCGCGCCTGTCATGCAGCCTGTAATGGAAACGGTATCTGTACCTGCAGGCGGTCAGACTGAGGTGATATCTTCAGCAGCAGAGACAGTCTCGGCTTCGATACAAAATGCGACTGACCCTAAGCTATCGGATAGTAAAGAAACGTTTACAGAAACATCGGAAGAAAAAGAAGAGACCAACACCGTCTCTGAAAATAACGATCAATAATAACGGGGGAGAGCGGTTTGCTCTCCCTTTTTATTGTGTTGTTGTGTACGATAGATTTCTTTCTAAATTTACGTTGTGTGGAATTATCTATTTATGACGCTCTGTCGCCGCTGGGCGACCTACTTTTGGATGCCCAAAAGTAGGCAAAAACCACTTAAGAGAGGGTGGCTGCGAAGGCTCGTTAAAATTGGGGTTTCGGTCGCAGCCACCCCCTCTTAAGAATCTCCCCCGACAACTTCTTCGCTCTATACTGCTTTAGTGTGTGCTGTGGTGTAGTGGGCGTAAGATTTATATAAAACCTTACTTTAAAGAACAAAACAAATCAGCACATCGAACGCACAGAACCGCGCGAGCGGGTGAAAAAAAGATTGAATTATTGTTTCGGTGGTGTTATAATGATTGTTGTAATTTATTGAAAGGCTTTGATAAGATGAGTAAAAAAACCGACTTAAAAAAAGATGTAAAAAAGGATAAGATACCGATACCCGATTACACGAAGGGCGAGGAAATTTTTAATATGGTGACGCATATCGTCGGCGGCGCAATGGGTATCGCCGTGGCGGTGCTGTGCATAGTTTTCGCAGCTAAAAAGGGCAACCCTTACAGCGTTGTGAGCGCGGCTATTTTCGGCTCTATGATGATAGTGCTTTACAGTATGTCGAGCATTTACCACGGTCTCAGCCCGAATCTCAAAGCGAAAAAGGTTTTCCGCGTACTCGACCACTGCACGATATTTTTCCTGATCGCAGGTACATACACGCCTATCGCGCTTTGTTCGCTGAGAGAATATAACACGGCGCTCGGCTGGACGTACTTTGGCATAGTATGGGGACTTGCCGCACTCGGCGTCACGCTCACGGCTGTAAACCTCGAAAAATATAAGGTGCTCGGCATGATCTTTTACATTGCCCTCGGGTGGTGCATAGTCCCCGTTTTGCCTAAGCTTATGGCGATCATCGGCAAAGGGGGAATCGCTTTCCTCTTCCTCGGCGGAATAAGCTACACCGTCGGCGCGGTTCTTTACGGCGTGGGGAAGAAGAAGCGCTATATGCACTCCGTGTTCCATATATTTATCGTAATAGGCAGTCTGCTGCATTTCTTCTGCATTCTGTTTTATGTTATCTGATTCATACTAATATTTCACAAAAAACAGGGGATAGCCATTCGGTTATCCCCTGTGATTTTTTATTCTTGTTTAGTTTTCAACATCTTCCGGATCTTCTGTGGAAAACTCGCCGTCATTTTCAGGCTCTTCCTGATCGTCGCCGTCCTTGTCCTCGTTGGGTGAACGCGCTATAGTAACGACCTTTGCGCCCTCGGCAAGCTTCATCACGGTAACGCCCTTGCTCGGACGTGCGCAAACTCTGATAGTATCCGCCTTTATCCTGATGATCGTGCCGTTGTCGGCGATGAGAATGATGTCGTCGTCCTGATCGACTACCTTTATAGCCGCAACGTCGCCGTACTTATCGGTATGGTAGTTTATAAGTCCCTTACCGCCGCGGTTCTGAATGCGGTAATCGTCTATCGGGCTAAGTCTACCGTAGCCTGTCTCGGAAACGGTCAGCACATAGCCGCCCTCTCTGAGTCTTGCCATGCCTACAACGCTGTCGCCCTCTGAAAGCTTCATAACGTGAACGCCGCGCGCTGTTCTGCCCATCGCTCTGATATCCTGCTCGTTGAATCGGATAGCATAGCCGAACTTCGTCGCAACGATAAGCTCATTGCTGCCGTTCGTAAGGCGTACCCACGAAAGCTCGTCGCCCTCGTCAAGGTCGAGCGCGATAAGACCCGCCTTGCGTATAGATCTGAACTGACTCAGCTCAACACGCTTGATAAAGCCGTTTTTCGTTACGAACACGAGGTACTGACCCTCTTCGGGAACGTCCTGCGATACCTTTATCATCGCGCTGACCTTCTCGCCGTCGTCAAGCGGGATAACGGAGTTGATCTTTTCGCCCTTCGCCGTTCTGCTCGCTTCGTGTATCTCGTAGCACTTTATGCGGTAAGCCTTGCCGTGATTCGTGAAGAACATCACATAATCATGGCTGTTGATGACGAACATATCTACAGCAACGTCGTCGTCGCTCCTTGATACACCCGTAATACCTCTGCCGCCCCTGCGCTGCAGCTTGTAGGTGTCGGAATTAAGACGCTTTATGTAGCCCTGATCGGTCAGCGTGAGAACGCACTCCTCACGCGGAATGAGGTCTTCGATATCGACCTCGCCGCTGACGGACATTATCTCCGTTCTGCGCTCGTCGCCGTACTTGTTGCGTATCTCGGTTACCTCGTTCTTAACGATACCGAGCTTTCTTTCTTCGCTTGCGAGAATGTCGTTAAGATCGGCGATCTTTTCATTGAGAGCCGCGATCTCGTCCTCTATCTTTGTCTGCTCGAGATTTGTCAACTGAGCAAGTCTCATATTAACGATAGCCTGAGCCTGAACGTCGTCAAGTCCAAAACGCTCGATCAAAGCAGCCTTCGCGCCGGACGGATCTTTACTCGAACGGATTATCTTTACGACCTCGTCGATGTTGTCAATGGCTATCTTCAAGCCCTCTAAGATGTGGAGCCTGTCCTGAGCCTTTTTCAGTTCAAAAAGCGAACGCCTTGTAATTATCTCGACCTGGAAATTGATGTACTGCTTGAGTATATCCTTCAACTTCAGCACCTTCGGCTCGCCGTTTACGATAGCGAGCATGATAGCGCCGAACGTTACCTGCATCTGAGTGTAGGTGAAGAGCTGATTGAGAACGACCTGCGCGTTGAACTCGCGCTTTACGTCGATCTCGATGTGCATTCCGTTTCTGTCGGAATGGTCCTCTATATTAGAAATACCCTCGATCTTCTTATCGCGGACGTACTCCGCGATAGTTTCGATGAGCTTTGCTTTATTTACCTGATATGGCAGCTCTGAAACGATTATCTTCGCTCTGCCGCTTTTTTCTTCGATTATCTCTGTCCTTGCGCGGACGGTGATCTTTCCTCTGCCCGTCGCGTAGGTCGCTCTGATACCGCTCCTGCCCATGATAAGACCGCCGGTAGGGAAGTCGGGTCCCTTGATGAACTCCATTATCTCGCCTAGACCTGCGTTCGGGTTCTCGTCGCCCAGAATGTCGGGGTTATCAATGAGGTAGCAGATCGCGTCGATAGTCTCGCTGAGATTGTGCGGCGGGATATTCGTAGCCATACCTACGGCGATACCGGTACTGCCGTTTACGAGCAGATTAGGAAAGCGCGTAGGGAGTACCGACGGCTCTTTTCTCGTGTCGTCGTAGTTCGGCGTAAAATCGACTGTGTCCTTGTCGATATCGCGGAGCATCTCTACTGATATCTTGCTCATTCTCGACTCGGTATAACGGTAAGCAGCCGGCGGGTCGCCGTCGACAGAACCGAAGTTTCCGTGACCGTCAACGAGCGGATATCTCATGCTGAAATCCTGAGCCAGACGAACGAGAGCGTCATAAACTGACGCGTCGCCGTGGGGGTGATACTTACCGAGCACGTCACCGACGGTAGTGGCGCACTTCTTGTACGGCGCGGTAGGGAGAATGTTATTCTCGTACTTCGCGTATAAAATTCTTCTGTGTACCGGCTTCAGACCGTCTCTTACATCGGGCAGCGCACGGCTCACAATGACCGACATGGAGTAGTCGAGGAACGATTTCCGCATCTCCTTGTCGAGGTCAACATCTATTATTCTTGATTGGGGTAGACCCTGATTAAATTCATTATCCATTTTATCCTCACGCAGTTGAACCTTCGGGAATTTCCGCGAAGTGCGGATTTCCATTTATCATTTATAGCAAACGACAGTATTATTTTTCTTTTCATTATTCCTAACCGATTGCGGGGCTTTCCGATCGCCCCCGCGCCCCTTCGGAATATTCTCTCTAAGATATATTTTTTTAGTTGTTCACCATAGCTTACCTTTTTTAAACGTCAAGGTTCTGAACGTATCTTGCGTTCTCCTCTATGAACAGACGTCTCGGCTCTACCTTCTCGCCCATAAGTATAGAGAAGGTCTCGTCGGCGATCATTGCGTCCTCAACGTTTACCCTGAGCATTATTCTGCGTTCGGGATCCATTGTAGTCTCCCAAAGCTGCTCGGGATCCATCTCACCAAGACCTTTGTATCGCTGGATATCGGTCTTGCAGTTTAGCTGCTTGAGTATCCTGTCGCGCTCCTCGTCGGAGTAGGCGTAGTAATGCTCCTTCTTGCCCTTCGTGATCCTGTAGAGCGGCGGCTGCGCGATATAAACGTGCCCCTGCTCAACGAGCGGCTGCATATAGCGGTAGAAGAAGGTCAGCAGCAGCGTTCTGATGTGCGAGCCGTCGACGTCGGCATCCGCCATGATGATGACCTTGCCGTATCTGAGCTTGCTGATATCGAACTCCTTGCCGACTCCGCAGCCGAGCGCGGTGATAACGGGCGTGAGCTTGTCGTTGCCGATGATCTTGTCCTCGCGCACCTTTTCGACGTTGAGCATCTTGCCCCACAGCGGAAGTATCGCCTGATACTTTCTGTCTCTGCCGTTCTTAGCCGAACCGCCCGCGGAATCTCCCTCTACGATGTAGACCTCTGTCTCGTCGGGATTTCTCGACTGGCAGTCAGCGAGTTTTCCGGGCAGCGACGCGTTTTCAAGCGGAGATTTTCTTCTGACAAGCTCTCTCGCGTGTCTTGCCTTTTCACGCGCTAAAGCTGCCTGACAAGCCTTGTCGAGTATCGCCTTAGTCACGTCGATATGTGAATCGAAATATTCTCTGAGCTTTTCGTTGATGAGGTTCTGCACCATCGTGCGGACCTCTGTGTTTCCGAGCTTTGCCTTTGTCTGACCCTCGAACTGTGCTTCCGAGAGCTTGACCGAAATGACAGCCGTCATACCCTCGCGGAAATCCTCGCCGAGAAGGTTTTTGTCGCTGTCCTTCAAGAATTTCAGCTTTCTTGCGTACTCGTTCATAACGGTGGTGATAGCGCGCTTGAAGCCTTCTTCGTGCGTACCGCCGTCCGTCGTGTGGATATTGTTGGCAAACGACAAAATAAGCTCGTTGTATTTGTCATTGTACTGGAACGCGATCTCAGCCGCGGCAGTACCCTCGTCGTTTTCGGTCGAGAAATAGATAACGTCGGGGTGGATCACGTCGAGCGAACGCTTTTTGTGGATATACTCAACAAAGCTTGAGATACCGCCCTCGTAGAGGAAATTCTTTTTATGGAGATCCTCCGGGTCGCGCTCGTCTCTCAGCTCGATATGTATTCCCGCGTTAAGGAACGCCTGCTCTCTGAGTCTCGTTTCAAGCACCGTGAAGTCGTAGACATCTGTCTCCTGAAAAATTTCGGGGTCTGCTTTGAAGGTGACCTGAGTTCCTCGCTCGGTAGACTCGCCGATCACTTCAAGCTCCGTCATGATATTTCCGCGCTCGTAACGCTGGCGGTATATCTTCTCGCCGTCGCAGACCTTGACCTCAAGCCACTCCGAAAGCGCGTTTACTACCGACGCACCTACGCCGTGCAGACCGCCGGACACCTTATATCCGCCGCCGCCGAATTTACCGCCCGCATGAAGGACTGTGAAAACAACAGTCACGGCAGGCATACCCATTTTCTGATTGATTCCTACGGGTATACCGCGTCCGTTATCGGTAACTCTGATAACGTTTCCGGGAAGTATAACGACGTCGATCTTGTCGCAGTAGCCGGCGAGAGCCTCGTCGATCGAGTTATCGACGATCTCGTACACAAGGTGATGAAGTCCCCGCGGACCCGTCGAGCCGATGTACATACCCGGTCTTTTCCTAACAGCCTCAAGCCCTTCAAGCACTTGGATCTGTTCGGCCGTATACTCCTGTTCAACCTTCAAATTCTCCGAACTTTCCATTTTAAACCCCTTTTTTATTACAGAGGGCAGCGATCAAAGCCGCCTATCTGCGTTGTATCCTTCAGACACCGAGGTCCGTTCGCAATAATGCCAAAGACCGCGATATCATTCTGTTACTCATCAAACGACGTACCCTTCAAAGGGTTCTCGTCGAATTTTACGTCCGTGTATTTTGTCTTTTTCTGTCTGTGTCTGTTCTTTTTCAGCTTTTGAACAGGCTGACGATCACGCTGCCCCTCGATCTCGCAAAGCCGCACGGTAAGCGGTGTGAGCGCGAGATAAATAATTATCACAGCTACTGTGACTACCATATTCGGTATCAGCGTTTTGTTGTTTTCGCTGAAAAGCATCAGCGTATTGAGCACGATCAGCACGGCGATAAACACCGCCGCAAGCCACGCGCACCTGCCCTTGTACCTGACCTTTGAGAGCTTTCCGCATTTGCGGCATGACGTCTGCTTTTTATCCATCAGCATGATGCTTGCTTTGTAGCCCATTTGTCTGCCGCAGTAAGGGCATACAGGTAATTTGAACATACTATAAGCTGCCTTTCACAGATTTTCGATCATCAGCTTTCACCGAAATAATCGTTTGCCTGCTGCTTTCTCTTCTTCTTTTTCTGAGAAACGCTCGAACGGACTGCGCCTGTATCCTTCAGGCTTCTTTTGCTGCCCTGACGGTCGCCGCCCTCGTTAAGCTCATCTTGGTTTTTGCGGGCTTTTTCCATCTGCTCGCGCCTTATCTGCTCAGCCTTTTGAGAATTGTTCTTTTTGCGCTTATTTTCAAGCTTATCGCGTTCGGACTGTGCTTTTCTGCGCTCGAGCTCAAGCTGTCTCTTGTCGCTCTCTGCCTTTCGCTTTTCTTCGTCGGCTCTTTCGGCGATTATTCTCACCTTATCCTGAGATGTCAGCTTTCTCTGCGGCTCGCTTTCCATTTCAGCCTTCACTCTGTCGAAGATCTCCTTTTCGGCAGCCGCGTAGCTGTCCTCCGGCTTTACAGGCTCGAAAACCCTTGTGTGGCTCTTATCGGGGGCGTCGCCCGCGCTTTTTTTGCGCTCCGATCTCGTCACCTCTGCCGGGTCATCTTTTTTTTTACCCTTTTGGGCGTTTTTCTCCTTTTCGCGCGCCTTGCGTCTTGCCTCTTTGTCGGCGATCCTGCGCTCGCGCTCATCCTGCTCGAACAGCTCGTCGCGCTCCGATTCTGTAGCTGCGATTATCCTGCTCTTTAGCTTCGCGAAAAATCCGTTATTTTCTTTTTGAGCGCCGTTGTCTTTTTCCGCCGCAAGTCTTTCCTGCTCCTCGAGCTCGCGGCGTTTTCTCTCGGCAGCCTCTGCTTTCCTTATGCGCTCGTTTTCGGCAGCCTCTGCTGCGGCGGCCTTAACGGCGTTGGGGAATTTCTTCTCGTAGCGCGAAAGCTTCTTTTCGGGCTTGCTTTCCTGCTCCTTATCTTCCTCGCTGTAATTCGAGGTGCGGTACTCGGAAAGGTCAAGCTCCTCCTGGAACGACTTCTCGTTTTCCTCGCCGGAATAATCGACTACAAAGCCTTCTTCCTTCGCCGGCTCCTTTTTAAGAGACGGCTTAGCTCCCTTTGACGGAAGGTACTCTACAGCGCCCTCGGGCGAATCAAAGAGATCGTCATCTTCGTCTTCCTCGTCGTCAACGCTGAAAAGCTCGTCATATTCTTCGTCTTCCTCGTCCTCTTCTTCGTCATCAAATTCATCTTCGGGAACGTCGGACTCATCGTCTTCTTGTTCGTCCTGTTTTACAGGCTCTTCGTTATCTTCCGTTTCGTTATCGGAGACTGTATCCTCGGAAGTGTCCTCGTCTTTTTCGTCCTCGTCATCAATTTCGTTTTCGGAAACGTCGGACTCTTCCTCGTCCTGTTCGTCTTGTTCTTCCTCTTCATTTACCAATGTGAAAGAGGACTCTATTTCATCGGGAACTTCGATCTCGTCATTATCCTCGCTGCTTTCGTCTAAAGCGGAGGTCTCGTCGGTATCTTCAAAATCTTCGATATCTTCTATATCGTCCGTATCTTCCGACACCTCGGAAATTTCTTCTTCAGAGGAAATTTCTTCCTGCTCCGGCTCGTTTTCTTCCGCGCCGCTCTCTTCGTCCTCGTTGTCCTCCTCGGGTGCGGCTTCGTCCGACGGTTCCTCCTGCTTTGACGTATCGCCAAAACTCATCATTCTGTCTAAGTCCTTGGCGATCTGCTCCTCGGCAAGTCTCAGGTCGCTGAGGTATTCTTCTTCATCGTCCGTATCGTCGCTTGCAAGCTCGGGAGCGACCACGGTATCTTCGCTGTTCTCGCTCTCCGGCTCGTCTGTAATTTCTTCGGTCTCGTCTGCCGCTTCCGAAGAAACTTCCGCAGCTTCTTCATCCTCGGTTTCATCTTCGGTATCTTCTATGACTTCTTCTTCGGGTCCTTCCTCGACCGTTTCTTCCTCGTTTTCTTCTTCGGGCAATTCGGTCTCTTCAAGCTCTTCTTCTGTCTCTTCCGAAGTCTGATCCTCATCAAGATCAACGTATAAAGCGCTGCCCTCCGGTCTATACTCAAAGAGGTCGTTATCCTTCTTTACTTCCTCCTCGGGCTCGGGCTGCGGCTCTTGCGCAGGCTCTTCTATCGGCTCTTCGGTCTGCTCCTTTTCGGGGGAGACTTCTTCTTCCTGTACCGCAGGTCTGCCGAACTCTTTTTCTTCCTCCTCGCTCGGCGTGGAGTTGAAGAACATCATGATATCCTCGTCGTCGCTGTCGTCAGGCTCCTGTGCTGGTTCTTCCTCGGCTTTTGCCGGTTCGTCCTGAGTGAAGATGTCAACATGAACGGTATCTGCTTTTTCTGGGAAATAGAGGTGATCCACTTCCGTTGTTTTTGTCATTTTATGGTAAACAGGCTCCGGCTGTTTGAAGTCCGGCTCCTTCTTTTCTCCCTCTTCAAACAAAGATGAGCTGCTGAAAATATCCTCCGGTTCGGCGGCTGTCGGTCTGCCCGACGAGATATCCTCGATAACTACGTCGTGCTCCTCGGAATCTGTGTCAAAATCGGCGACAAAGTCCTCGTCACTCGCAACGGCGCTGTTTTCATCCGTGCCGTAGCCGCTCATCATACTCCACGAGCCGCTGTCATATTGTTCCTGCTTACTGCTGCCCGTATCAGCTTCATCATTAGTGAAATAATCGTTTTCGTTTTTTTGTTTTTCCTCTTCATCGTCATCTACGATGATATACGTCTTTACAAACTTGCTGAATCTATCCTTAAACGATGAATTCTTCTCCATACTGTTCAGCTCCCCTTGGCTGCCGAAAATTTCTTTCTCTTCTTTAAAAACCTTACTGTTTTCTTTCTTTTCTTTCTTCTTCTTTTGATTTGCAGGCTTTCTTTTCCGTGCTACCGGCGTTCGCGCCGCCTCTCGTCCGATACTCTCAAGGTTAAAATACAGCGGAGTAAGAAAATAGAACACCGCGAACGGTATCAGAACTATCACGCAGGCAAGAATGATATTTTTTATAACATTCAGCTTGAACAGCAAAAACGCTGCCGCCACCGCAAAGACGAGAACTATCGCGGTGGGTATGTAGATCGTTTTGCTGTATGAAATATTTGAGTTTTTATTGCAGCCGGGGCAGGTGTGCTCGCCGAGGTTTATCTCGGACAGCGCCTGAATATATGATACCTCTTCTCCGCAATAAGGACATTTTCTGATGTTCTTACTCATAATATTTTCCCTTTCGGATAATATCAAAAATTGGCAGTAAATCTTTTAAGGAGCGTCTGCGGCGAAAGCTGGCTGATATACACCGTAATGCCGCCGCCCTCTTTAACAACGACAAACGAACGCGGCAGCTCGTAGGAGACCGTTACAACGCGCCCTTCGCGCTCTGCAAGCGCGAGATAATTTCTCGTGTGCTTTGACACGGTAGAGGTATCAAGATCAAAAATACCTATCACCAAGCTTTTCAAGATCACAACGTCCGAACCTAAGTGAAGATACATTCCTCAAACCTCTCCCGCTTAAAGCATATAAAAAATATAATTTATCCTAAAATCGTCTCAGACCGCCTTGTACGGGGCGAAAGCCGCCGCCCTGCAAAAACTCCATTTTATATTATAACATATTTACGGGGCTTTGTGAGCGATCATACGAAATTTTTAAAATTTTTTCATAATTTTCCCGTTAAAAAACAAGTGTCCGGCGTTACCTCGAAAATAACGTCCTGATAACGTCAAAAAGCATTGACGTTACTCTATCTTTCCGCCGTTTATGCGGAACAGCTTGCCGTCCTTCAAGCGCTGAACGGACGCTGCTTCACAGCAGGTGATGAACACCTGACGGTCACATATCTCGTTGAGCAAAAACTCCTGACGAGTCGAATCAAGCTCGCTGAGAACGTCGTCGAGCAAAACGAGCGGCTCTTCCGATACGGCGAGCTTTATAAGCTCCTCTTCGGCTATCTTCATTGACAGCACGCAGCTTCGCTGCTGCCCCTGAGAGCCGAACGTCCTGACGCTTTCTCCGTTTATCATGATGTCAAGGTCGTCGCGGTGCGGACCGATCGTCGTGCAGCCCGCGGCAATATCCTCGTTTCGCTTGTCGGTAAGGAAAGCGAACATATAGTCGCGCGAACGCTCCGGCGTCGTTCTGTATTCCTCGGGCACGGCGCTCGAATAAACGATCTCAAGCTTTTCTTTGCCGCTCGAGATGCCGTTGTGATAACGGCTCGCCGCTTCGCACAGCTTCTTGACGTATTTCATGCGCGTGCCGATGATGCCCGCTCCGAGAGACGCCAAGTGGTGATCCCACGCATAGAGCGTGTCGATAAGCTCGGGGTGGTGAGGGATATCCTTCAGCAGCGCATTGCGCTGAGCAAGAGTCCGCTTGTATTCGGAAAGCTGATCCTTAAAGCTCGGCTTTATCTGGCAGATCGCGCCGTCGATAAAGCTGCGCCGCTCCGACGGACCGCTTTTTACGAGCGAAAGATGCTCCGGCGAAAACACCACGGCGCAGAGCTTTCCGAGCAGCGCCGACGACGCGGGCTGCTTTACCCCGTTGAGAAACGTCTCCTTTTTTCCTTTCGAGAATATTATCTCCGCCGACTGCTCGCGCATTTCCGAGAAAAACGCGATCTTTATCTTCGCGCGTTCGCTGCCGAATTTGATAAGATCCGCGTCGCGCGCGCCGCGAAAGCTGCGGTTGCCGCTCAAAAGCCAGATCGCTTCGATAAGATTCGTCTTGCCCTGCGCGTTCGTTCCGTAAAAAACGTTCACGCCGGGACATGGGAATATCTCGCCGTCCTCCAGATTGCGAAAGCCCTCAAAGCAAAGCGAGGTCACATTCATTTTTCGCACACCTCAAGAACTATGCCGTTGCACTCCGCCGTATCTCCCGGGCGCATTTTCTTGCCGCGCATCGTGCAGACCTCGCCGTTTACCTTAACTCCGCCGTTCTGCACGAGCATTTTTGCCTGACCGCCCGTGCCGAAGCCGCCTATCTTCAAAAGACTGTCGAGCTTGATAAACTCGGTATCTATGTATATTTTCTCTGTTCTCAAAATTATTCCTTCCTTTTCAAATACGACTATATCCTCATCGGAACTACAAGGATTAGGAAGCTGTCTCCGCTTACGGGAAGTATCTTCAGCGGGCGGTTCGGACCGTTGAACTCAAAAATAAGCTGGTCGGCGTCAACATTTTTCACCGCGTCGAGCATATAGCGGTTGTTGAAGCCTATCTCGATATCCTCGCCTTCAAAATCGAGCTCGATATAGTCGCTCGCCTTTCCGACAGCCGTTGTGCAGAAAACCTTGATACCGTCGTCGGCTACAACGAAATGTACGGGCTGCTGCATCTTGTCGCTTGTGAGCAGCGACATTCTCTCAACGGCGGAGATCATGCGTCTTGTCTCTACTGTAAGCGTAGTCGCGCTGCCCTTCGGGATAGTGTCCTTGTAGCTGACATACTTGCCCTCGATAAGACGTGAAACTACAGAGTAGCCCTCGATCTTGAATACGGCGTGCTTTTTGCCGACAACGACCTTGACGCTGCTGTCGTCCTCGCAGTTTATCTTGAGCAGCTCACCGAGAGTTTTCTTGGGAAGAATAAACTCGAATTTCTTGTCACAGTCGATCTTCTCGCGCCTTACCGACATTCTGAAGCCGTCGATCGAAACGATGTTCAGATAACCGTCGTCAACGTCAAACAGCGAGCCCATGAGCGAAGGCTTTGCGGGGTTGTCGCTGATAGCGTAGAACGTATCGCGGATCATTGATTTAAGTATGCCGGCGTCGATCTCAAAGGTCTGGAGCGTATCGAAGCTCGGCAGCTCGGGATATTCATACGACGAGATACCGACTATCTGATAATCGGTAACGCCGGAATTGACGTAAGCGAGAAGCTTGTCGTCTGTCTCGATGGTTACTGTCTCGTCGGGCAGCAGCTTTACGATGTCCGAGAAAAGACGTGCGCTGAGCACTATGTCACCTTCCTCAACAACAGACGCAACTATCTCTGTCGTGATACCTATATCAAGATCGTAGCCGCAAAGTGTGGCAGCCGATCCGTGAGCCTTTAGCAAAATACCCTCTAAGGCGGGGTTGGAGCTTTTTGTCGAGACCGCTCTTTGAACTGTCGTTACAGCGGCGGCAAGCTCTGATCTGTTAAATACAGCTTTCATTTTCTTCTCCTTTATTGGATCTATTGGAATGTTTTTGTCTTTATTTACTTCTTATCACCGAAGGAACTGGAACGAAACGAACGGAGCTGTTCGAGTTCGAACGGGAAACGCCTTTATCGGCAAACAGGGAGGAACTCCCGGAAAATAAATGTAAAATATATATAGTATATTTAGTAGTAGTAGTAGGGGGCGAGGAAAAGTTAAAAACAGGTCGAAACCCTCACCGTTATTTGTCAAACGGCCTGTAGAAAGTTTTAACGAGTTTTAACAGATTCAACATGATTGTTGAATGGTATGTGGAAAATGTTGAAAACTTTATGTTGAAAGTTAAGGAAATGTTGATTATTCAGGCTTCGTGAACACAATAATATTCGAACACTTTATGAATAAATTATGAACTAAAACTTGCCTTTTCAGCATAGATCAGCGCGGTGCTTTAATTAATATTACGGATAGTAATATTAATATGAAAAAGGCGCGCATTTTCGGCTCATACCAAAGAGCGATCACATATCCTGAATATTTTTTATGATGTCCTCGACAGTCTCTTTGAGCTTTATGTCCTTTTCAAGCTTTTTCTCCATCGTCTGCATGGTGTAGACCATTGTAGAATAATGTCTGCCTCCGAACTCCTCGCCGATAGCTTCCATTGAAAGACCCGTTACCTGACGAACTATATAGATAGCGACGTGACGGGCGTTGCTGAGAGTCGCTCTTCGGCTTTTTGTCGAGCGGATATCCTCGGGGCTTACGCCGTATGTTCTTGCGACCTCTTCGATGATCTTCTCTACCGTTACGGGAACGGGCACGTCGTTTGTCTGAACGTCGGAGATGACCTCCTGCGCGATCATGATAGACGGCTTCTCGCCGTTGAGGTAGCTCTTTGCTTTTATCTTTTTCACTACGCCCTCAAGCTGGCGCACGTTTGTTTTCAGCTTGTTTGCGATATACTCGCAGATATCGTCGGGGATCTCGAAATCGAGCGACTCGGCCTTGCTTTTGAGTATGGCTATCCTCGTTTCAATATCCGGCGGCTGAATGTCCGCGATAAGTCCCCACTCAAAGCGTGTTCTGAGCCTGTCCTCGAGCGTCTTTATCTCCTTCGGCGGACGGTCCGAGGTAAGCACGATCTGCTTTTTTGCTTCGTAAAGCGCGTTGAAGGTGTGGAAGAACTCCTCCTGAGTCGACTCCTTGCCGCCGATGAACTGAACGTCGTCCACGAGAAGAACGTCGGCGTTCCTGTATTTCTGGCGGAACTCCGCCTGGTTGACATGACGCAGCGAATCTACGATCTCGTTAGTGAAGTCGTCGCCCTTTACATACGCTATCTTCATGTTAGGGTCGTTGCTGAGTACTTCGTTGCGGATAGCGTGGAGGAGGTGAGTTTTTCCGAGACCTGAGTTGCCGTAGATAAACAGCGGGTTATACGAGCCGCCTGGGTTCTGCGCTACCGCGATCGACGCAGCGTGAGCGAACTTGTTTGACGAGCCTACGATGTAGTTGTCGAAGGTCAGCGGCGCGTCGTCGTCATCGGACTTGCCGTCGTCGTCACGGTTAGCCTCGGGAAGCTCGATCTCCTCGGGGATAACGAGCTTTATGTCAAAGGTCTGACCGAATATTTCCGAAAAACCATCGCGAATGAGCGAAAGGTAGCAGCGCGTTACCGTTTCACGGTGGAACGCGTTCGGTACAAGCAGCTTTATCTGACCGATGTCAAAATCGAGCGCCTGCGGTTCGATGCGGCTGATCCATGTCTGGAACGCCACGGTGGTGATCCTCTGGCGGCAGTAATCGCAAACAAGCGGCCATGTTTCGTTGAATGAGTCCATGTACAAAATAACCCCCAATACAAATTATGGATATCCGCTGATATGATGATATGATGAGCGGATACGTCGGCGTTTTTTTTACCGCGAATGACCGTTTAAGCACCATTTTTGCGGTAAAGCGCACCTTTCCATATTGAAATCAACAATTAGAATTATTATATCATAAGCGGATTTTTATTTCAATAAGAAATTGGAATGAAAACGTTGAAAAGTATCAAAAATTTAACAGTTTTTTTATTGTATTTTTTCACAATGGGTCAGATATTGAAAATATAGTGAAAAAGCTTTATCAAATCGCGGAGGATAAATGATATTTTTGTTGAAAATACAGAAATAAAGCCGTTTGTCTTGACTTTTTGCAGATTTTTGTTTAAATTAATTCAGTAAATACAACGGCTTTATATCTTGTGTGACTGTTTGAAAACGGCTGAGCAAAGCCATTTTCATAACAAAATTGAAAAAAACTTGTTACGAAACAGCGTTTTTTCTATTGACATAACGGCTGCATTTAAGGTATAATGTTAAATTGCAAGGTTGTATACCCGAAAGGAGGGGTTAGTATGCTGAGAACATATCAGCCGAAGAAGCTTCAC
>OMPZ01000175.1 GCA_900313125.1 uncultured Eubacteriales bacterium
ACGTAATTTATGGACTTGCCCATATCGGCTGTTTTAAGAGCGTAGCAGTTTTTAAAAACGCTCGAACCCATACCCTTGAGGGAATCCGGCAGCTTAACGCTCTCGAGCGCATCACATTTATAAAATGCCCCGGTTCCGATATACTCTACCGAGTTTCCAAAGCTTACATTCTTAAGCGCAGAACATTCCCTGAACGCAGTTTCGCCAATGTACTTGACCGAATTACCCATCGTAACGCTTTCGAGATTATTACAGCCCGAGAAAGCGTCTGCCGCTATCGTCACAACAGAGTCGGGGATAGTAACGCTTTTTATATCATCATTATGATTAAAAACATCGAAGTTGATAGTCTTAACGTTATCGGGAATAACAACGTTTTCCTCATTCTCGCCCGTCTCTCTGTCGTGGCCATTATATTTGATGAGGATACCGTCACCGGCGACTATAAACTTGCTGCTTCGCATCCAGGTGCAGGAGCCAAACGCATAGTTTCCGATATACGTTACCGTTTCGGGGATCTTTACGTCAATAAGATCATTCAGCGATGAAAATGTGCGGGCTTCTATTCTCGTTACGGAGGAAGGGATAACAAGATCGGTTATCCATGACACATCAACATCATACGCTTTCCGCTCTTCGTCGTCTGTATACGGACTGGTCGCAAACGCGGTAGCCGAGATGGTCTTAACGGTATCGGGGATAGTTACACTATAACGATTTTCGTCGTATCCGTACTTGTCCTGTGAAACAAACGACGGAGTCTCGGGCTTTGTGCCCTTGAATGCGATGAGAACGCCGTCGCCGCCGATGATGAAATCGCCGGAGTAGTCGCGCTGCCACGGTGTTTCAAAGAAAGCGTCGTAACCCACCTTAGTCACGGTTGACGGGATATTTACGCTTGCAAGCGACGTACACTTACGGAAAGCGTTTTCACCGATAGTTTCAAGGCCCTCGGGAAGAACGATCTTTTCGATAGCTCTGTCGTTGCAGAAGGCTTCAGAATTGATCGACTTAACGGCAGACGGGATATTTACCGTTTTAAGATTTGTACATTTAAAAAACGTTTTGCTGTCGATAGTTTCAAGACCTTCCGGGAGCTTTACGCTTTCAAGCGCCTCGCAGTAACGGAAAGCATACGAGCCGAGAGTTTTTACGGAACCGGGCAGCTCGATCTTTTTAAGCGACGTGCAGTTTTCAAAAGCACGGTTGCCTATCTCCTCAACGCCCGAGGGAATATTGATCTCTTCAAGAGCCTTACAGTCCAAGAAAGCCGAGCTGCCTATTTCCTTGATGGTATCCGGCAGGGTAACCTTCTTTATAGTATACTCATAATAACTTTCCTCTTTCTTATAGGCAGGGCAGGTAAAACAGTCGTTGTAGATCCTGGTTACCTTTTTGCCGCCGACCTCAGCCGGGATAACAACGCTTTCGTCGTCCTTGTTCGCCTTCATAAGGTGAACAACTGAAAGCGTATCATCGTCAGCATTCAAGCGGTACTGGAAATTTGTGAAGTGCCCCGATACCTTATACCCGTCTATCTCGGTAGGAAATTCGGGGATATCATCTGTGTACCCTAAAGCATACGCGTAAATGTACGCCGTACCGTCGGACTGAATAACGTATTGGAATTTTGGACTGCCGGTAGTTAAATGAGTTCTGCCTGTATTGCTGCCGTAATCATACACTTCAGTATGCGTCTTACCCGAAGCTTCGGGCAGGTTCTCCGCCGCCTCAGCCGAAAGCGCAGTACCCGCCGCGCCAAGGCACATTACCGCGGCGACAAACATCGCCGTGATCCGTTTTTTCATTTTCATGGTTGACCTCCTTAAAACTAATAAAAAATTTTGTTACACACAGACAGCAAGCATTTCTGTCAAAAGATATTATACCATTTACATTTAAAAAAATCAACTTTTTTCCACTATGTCATCGCAATTACCAGTATAAAATTATAGTTGGCAGAAAAACGTCGGTCAACGATTATTGTATTACCCCGCATAATATAATCAGGCGTGCATTGAACGACCTAAAACCGCGCAATTAAAAGCTTGACATTTTTATACATATAGAATTACAATAATTATAAATAAAACCGCAAAGGAGGGCAGCAGCAATGGCGGACATCAGCGAGGAAGCGATATTATATCTGTACAAAAGGATCGCCGCTATACAGGATTTCGTTGAAAGGAACAAAATATCACACCGATACATAAGGAAACAGACGGGGCTTCCGATGAGCCGTATAAATAAAATTTTAAGCATATACGACACGGACCTTATCGACCTGAAAATAAATTACGATAAATACCAAAAGGATATATACGCGCTTGAGTGCTTCATGGAAAGAGAGAGGTTCAATCATGAGATAACCTTCGGCTTTCATAAGCTGCCTGCCGATGAATTTGAGGAGCTTTTCAACAAGGTCTACGAAGAGGTGGGGTGGAGAAATAAGCAAACGCTGACCGAAGAGGCAAAAAAAACGCTGCATAACTGGTACTACTCATTCACAGCTATGCCGACGAGATTAAACTCAAAGGGGCAGGTCGTGCCCTGGGAGCCGGATCAGAGCTTCAGATGGTATGTATTCGGTAATTACCCTCTCGACAAGCAGAGTGATATCATGGAAGCTTACTACCGGATGCGGGATATCAGCGGCAGGAAATATGGTTTACAGCGCGAAATACAAACGCTGAGTAAGGAATTTCAGTTCCAAAACAGCGATCAAGGCTCCGAAACAAATGCCGAACAGCTCGAACAGATAAAGGAACGCATCAAAAAATGCAGGCAGGAGCTGAGGCACGTCAATTACATATTGGAAAACGGCGACCCGTCCATAAAGTGCAGCAGAGAAGCGATAGAAGCCGAAAAGCAGCACAACTATTTCATCTATTTTCGCTACGACTTTTCCGAAAGGGCAAAGAAAAATGTAAGCGGTATGGATTATCACAAGCTCTCACACGAAAGAATAAGGGAGCTTACGGCGGATCAGCAAAAGGCTTTCCTCAGCGTGCTGCATAAAAGATGCTTTGGCAAGCGCAGACATCTTATGCCCGAGCATTTCGGCACCGGCATTTATCTTACAGAGATGAATATCAGCTCACCTCATTATTCATACAATTGGGTAGAGAACAAGAAAAAATACAAGCCCGGCGACACGCTGCCCGAAACGAGCATATCAGACCCCATCAGAGAGTATATCTCCGGGCACAGCAGAGTTTTTCTTGAGCTTAAGTATTGCCATTTTATAAATGATGTCCGAGGAATACTTGATATGCTTTCGCCGGAGGTAGCGGAGCAGCTGATACTTCATATAAAAAAATATTCAGATCGGCATCTGCATTTGAAAATGGAAGGCAATAGCTTCTTAAAAAGACTCGATTCCGAAAAGGAAAGAAATTTCTACAAAACGATCGCGGAATATATTGACCTTTTTTCCGATAAAGAACCGTTCGGCAAAGGCCGCAGCTACAGCAGCGCGCAGCTTTACAGGCTTTTGTACGAAATATGCGAAAGCTCAGACGGACAATACAGCTTTAGTATAGATGCTGTACTTGAATTAAAAAAGAAACTGCTTTACACATCGGAGGATTGGTTTCTGGAGCTTCAGCTTTACATCTATGGTACATACTGGAGCTACTCTACTTTAAAGCCCATATTAAGAGAGCTTCTGCAAGCGCAGAAGGATAAGGGGATAGATCCTCCGAAAGGCTTGGAGGAATACTTAGAACCGGAAAAAGAAACGGAAATGGACTTCGGCTATGACCTTGAGCTTTAATTTATAATACCCAAAAAAACAGACGGCATTTTCGCTGTCTGTTTTTTTCGTTCCAAAACGGCTCCAAAAAAATTTCGATTTGGAATAATTTTGTCAAGCGGCACAGGTCCAATTTCCTGTATAATATGATCACAGCAAAAAAGCAGCAGCAGAAAGGAGCACTAACATGAAACTACCCGATAAGATCTACACAGAAAGCGCGAGCGGAGGCAAGGAGTTTGACCTCGCTGCCCTCCACGCCGAACGCGGCGTTATTTTCCTCAGCGGAGATATTACCACAAGCACAGCGCTGAGCTTTGCGTCTGTAATGAAATACCTGCAGGACGAAGAAAAGAAGGTGACGATCTACCTGAACTCCCCCGGCGGCGAGGTAACGGCAGGGCTGATGATCTACGACATCATACAAAGCTACCCGTATGATCTGAAGATCGTATGCACCGGCATTGCCGCGAGCATGGGCGCGATCATCTTAGCCGGCGGCAGAAAGGACAGACGCTTTATCCTCCCCCACTCCAAGGTCATGATCCACGAACCGCTGATATCAAACGGCTTCGGCGGCTCGGCAACGACGATCGAGCAGAAGGCGCAGATCATACTTGACGTAAAGCAGCAGCTCAACGAGATACTCGCAAAGCACACCGGCAAATCGCTCAAGGATATCGACAAGGCGACCGCTTTCGACAATTTCATGACTGCGGAAGAAGCCGTGCGCTTCGGCATCTGCGACGCCATAGCCACAATATATTAAGGGCACCTCTAAGACGATGAGATCTGACAGCAAGGAGGAATACAAATGAATAACAACCACTTCTATTTTGACAGCATTTACAGCCCCAACGAAAAATACGAAAAGCCCTTCTTCATCAAGCCCGAGTTTGAAACGCGGCTTTTCAACGACTCCGATTTCATATTTTCAAAGGACTCCCGACGGCAGCTCGACGATTTCGTCACACAGCTCAACAACAACGTGATCGTAATGGGAACGAGCGGCTGCGGCAAGACGACGAGATTCGTCGATCCGAATATCCGACAGGCGGTAGGCAGCATAATAGCCTCCGACCCGAAGGGGAACCTCGTGAAAAAGCACGGGCGTTTTTTGGAGGAGGAGGGCTACCACGTCCTCGTGATGGATTTTCAGCACCCCGAGCGATCTGTTCGGTGGAATCCTCTCGCCCTGGCGAAAACGACGCAGGATATCCTGAGGATATCAAACGCGATAACCTACGACTACGGCGAGGGGCAGCACAGCTACGACCCCTTCTGGGATCAGAACACCGTCATGCTGATAAACGCTCTCGTCGGCTATATGCTCGAAACAGGGTACGAGCCTGTAAATTTTCAAAGTCTGATCTCGCTGCTTCACGAGGGCGAACGCTTTTCCAGATTGACATTTGAAAACGGCGTGAGACGTTCTTCCGAAAACTGCTCAAAGCTTCGCGATCGTTTTGACAAGCTGAAGGAAAAGAATCCCGAAAGCTGGGCGTGCGAGCAGTTTTACAACGTAGATTCCGCCGCCGAGAGAACGTTCGGCACGGTAAGAACGTGCGTTGCCGCGAAATTCGCAAACTACACCACAAAGGAGATAGCGCAGATGATGTCGGCAAACGAGATAGATTTCGATAAGCTCGCGCAGGAAAAATTCGCGCTGTTTATCCTTCAAAGCGACTGCGACCGCTCTATGGACGGTCTTGTAAACCTGTTTATCTCGCAGGCGATAAACAGTCTCTGCGCCTTTGCGGACAGATGCGAAAACAACCGCCTGCCGATACCCGTTCGCTTCTTCCTCGACGACTACGGCGCAACGACTGTCATCGACAACCTCGACACGATCATTTCAACTATCCGCTCCCGCGCGATCTCCGTTTCGCTCATTCTCCAGTCCGAGTCTCAGCTCAAGAAGGGCAGGGCGGGCACCGATAAAACGATACTCTCCAACTGCGACACCTACATATACATGGGCGGCAACGACATCGAAACGGCGCAGGCAGTCAGCATTCGCTGCAACAAGCCGCTTGAACAGGTGCTGTATATGCCCGTGGGGCACTGCTGGGTGTTCGAGCGCGGCAAAAAGCCTGTGTTTTCCGAAACGGCGGAGAGGATAGAGCTTGAGCACGAAAAGCTGTTATAATACTGATCTCTGATTAAAAGCTTTAAAAGGATTTTCAAGGATAATTTTTGCAAGACAAGGAAGAGGGGTGCGGGTCTCCGGTGGAGACCTCGACGAAGTCGAAGCACCGACCGAGCCGGCAGG
>OMPZ01000161.1 GCA_900313125.1 uncultured Eubacteriales bacterium
ATCGTTCCCCTTGAGGTCATCGTGCGCAACATCGTTGCAGGCTCGCTTTCAAAGAGACTCGGCGTTGAAGAGGGCGTAAAGCTCGGCAGAACTGTTCTTGAATATTGCTATAAGGATGACGACCTCGGCGACCCGATGGTAAACGAGTACCACATTCTCGCCATGAACTGGGCTACAAAAGAGGAGCTCGACACGATCGCAGCGTATGCCTTCAAGGTAAACGACGTTCTCACGGCTTACCTTAAGGAAGCTAACATTGAGCTCATCGACTTCAAGCTTGAGTTCGGCAAGACCTCCGACGGCACAATTGTGCTCGCAGACGAGATCTCCCCGGATACCTGCCGTTTCTGGGACAGCAAGACAAACGAAAAACTTGACAAGGATCGTTTCCGCCGCGACATGGGCGGTGCGGAGGACGCTTACCGCGAGGTCATGAAGCGCCTTCTTGGCGAGTAATAATCCGTAAATTTCAACGACCGTACCTGTGCTTTGCAGGTACGGCGCTTGAGCTTTATGCTTTGATTATCTGAACCGCTGCCGACCCTTCTTTTGACAGGAAAAGCGGCCTGAAAAAACGTTTTTTAAAGGTAAGGAGAATATATTTATGCTCAAGGATACCAATAAGCTGCATGAGGAATGCGGCGTGTTTGGCGTTTTCAGTACGGAGACCTCGGACGTAGCGTCCACGGTCTATTACGGATTATTTGCCCTCCAGCACAGAGGTCAGGAGGGCTGCGGTATCGCCATCAACAACGACGGCGTTATCTCGTGTTATAAGGACCTCGGACTTGTAAACGACGTTTTCAACCACGACGTTATGAACAAGCTCGGTCAGGGCAATATGGCTATCGGTCACGTTCGCTACGGCACTACCGGCAACAACGACCGCTCCAACGTTCAGCCCATCGTCGTAAACCACGTCAAGGGAAGAATGGCGCTTGCCCACAACGGCAACCTCGTCAATTCGGCGGAGCTTAGAGAGGGTCTCGAGCTTCAGGGCTCTATCTTCCACACGACGAGCGACACCGAGGTCATCTCATACGTTATCACAAAAGAAAGACTCAACTGCCCCTCTATCGAAGAGGCTGTAAACAGAGCAATGGGCAAGATCGACGGCGCGTATTCGCTCGTCGTTATGTCGCCCTCAAAGCTCATCGCGGCGCGTGACCCCAGGGGCTTCCGCCCGCTGTGCTACGGCAAGACCGAGGACGGCAGATATATAGTTGCGTCGGAGACCTGCGCGCTTGACGCGGTCGGCGCAAAATTCGTTAAGGATATTCTCCCCGGAGAGATCGTTGTGTTCAGCTCCGAGGGTATCCGCTCGATAACGGATCACTGCGGCGAGCAGGAGCAGTCGCTGTGCATATTCGAGCACATCTACTTCGCAAGACCCGACTCGAAGGTCGACGGCAAGAGCGTTCACGCAGCAAGGGTAAGAGCAGGCGAGCTTCTCGCAAAGGCTCACCCCGTTGAGGCTGACGTAGTTATCGGCGTTCCCGATTCAGGACTTGACGCCGCTATCGGCTACGCGAAGGAGACCGGTATCCCTTACGGTATCGGCTTCATCAAGAACAAGTATATCGGCAGAACATTTATCGCTCCCGGTCAGAAGTCGAGAGAGGATAAGGTAAAGATAAAGCTCAACCCGATCGCAGAGGTCGTATCGGGCAAGAGAGTCGTAATGGTAGACGACTCGATCGTCCGCGGCACGACGAGCGCGAGAATAGTACGTCTCATCAGAGACGCGGGCGCTACCGAGGTCCATGTAAGATCGTCGGCGCCGCCGTTCATCGCTCCGTGCTACTATGGCGTTGATATCGACTCGAAGGACAAGCTCATCGCCTGTAAGCACACGATGGACGAGATCTGCGAGATTATCGGCGCTGACACGCTCGGCTATCTCAGATACGAGGACGTAAAGAAGATCGCCGAGGGCGGTCACTGCACGGGATTCTGTCTCGCTTGCTTTGACGAGAAGTATCCCACAAGAATACCCAAGGGCAGCAAGAACAAGTTCGAGCAGCCCATTCCCGAAGAAAAGAAAAACAAAAACAAGAAGGGTGAAGAATAATGAAAAGCTGCAGCGAAAGCTACAAGGCGGCAGGAGTTGACATTACGGCGGGCTATAAGGCCGTAGAACTCATGAAAAGTCACATTGCAAGAACGATGACGAGCGGCGTTGTGTCGGATATAGGCGGTTTCGGCGGTCTGTATGAGCTCGACATGACGAACATCACGCGCCCTGTGCTCGTTTCTGGTACGGACGGCGTAGGCACAAAGCTCAAGCTCGCCTTCCTTCTCGACAAGCACGACACAGTAGGCATCGACTGCGTTGCAATGTGCGTGAACGATATAATCTGCTGCGGAGCAAAGCCGCAGTTTTTCCTCGATTACATAGCCTGCGGCAAAAACGTGCCGGAGCGCATCGAGGCTATCGTCAAGGGCGTTGCCGAGGGCTGCGTTCAGTCGGGCTGCGCGCTCGTCGGCGGTGAGACTGCCGAGATGCCCGGATTCTACCCCGAGGACGAGTACGACCTTGCGGGCTTCTCCGTAGGCGTTGTTGACAAGAGCAAGATCCTCGACAAAACGACGGTCAAGGAGGGCGACGCTATCATCGCTATCCCGTCGAGCGGCGTTCACTCGAACGGCTTCTCGCTCGTCAGGAAGGTGTTCGGCATCGGCGCCGATGAAGCTCACGACGAGGCTCTCAAGCATCCCTGCGCAGAGCTTGGCGGCAAGAGTATCGCCGAGACTCTTCTCACTCCCACAAAGATATATGTAAAGCCCATGCTCGCGCTCTTCGACGAGGTAACGGTAAAGAGCGTGTCGCACATCACGGGCGGCGGCTTCTACGAGAATATCCCGAGAAGTCTGCCCGAGGGCTGCTCGGCAAAGATCGACAAGGCGTCGCTCAGGATACTCCCGATCTTCGACCTTATCATGAAAACGGGTGATATCCCGGAGCGCGATATGTTCAACACCTACAACATGGGCGTCGGCATGAGCGTTATCGTTGACAAGGCGGACGCCGAAAAGGCTGTTGAGATACTCAAGGCTAACGGCGAGGACGCTTACGTTATGGGCGAGGTCATCAAAAGCGACGAGGGCGTTGTTATCGAATAAACGGCGCGCCGTTCAAGATCCCGATAAGGAGAATAATCATGTCCGAGAGGAAAACTAAAATAGCCGTGTTCGTTTCGGGCGGCGGAACTAATCTTCAGGCTCTGATCGACAAGCAGAAAAGCGGCGTCATCAGCAGCGGCGAGATAAAGCTCGTTATTTCGAGCAGCAAGGACGCCTACGCCATCAAACGCGCCGAAAAGGCAGGCATTCCCTGCGAGGTCGTTTCCAGAAAGGAATGCGATACTCAGCAGGAATTTGAAAAGAAGATACGCTCGCTGCTCGATGAGTACGGTATAGAGCTTATAGTTCTCGCCGGCTTTATGTGCATTCTCAGCGAGAGCTTCACGTCGAAGTACCCGAAGAGGATAGTGAATGTCCACCCGTCGCTCATACCGTCGTTCTGCGGCAAGGGCTATTACGGTCTGAAGGTACACGAGGCAGCGCTTGCCTACGGCGTAAAGGTGACGGGCGCGACGGTGCATTTCGTCAACGAGATACCCGACGGCGGCGAGATAATCATGCAGAAGGCGGTAGAGGTCAGCGACGGCGACACGCCCGAGACTCTGCAAAAGCGCGTTATGGTAAACGCCGAGTGGATAATACTTCCGCAGGCGGTGGAAAAGGTCAGCGCGCAGCTTCTTGAAAAATAAATTTCACATATAGAATAAATAAGGAGCCATTAACATGAACGTTTACGAGACATCTGAATTTGGAAAGCTTATAAACGGTAACCCGTACGTCGGCAGAGGTATTGCTGCCGGAATGACGCAGGACGGCAAGAAGGCGGCAGTCGCATACTTTATCATGGGCAGAAGCGACAACAGCCGCAACAGAATTTTTGTAGAGAACGGTGACGAGGTGATAATCCACCCCTACGACGCAAGCAAGGTCGAGGATCCCTCGCTCATCATCTATTCGCCTATCAGAAAGATCGGCAACAAGCTCATCGCCACAAACGGCGACCAGACCGACACGATCTACGATTTCGTAAAGGACGGCAAGAGCTTTGAAGAAGCGCTCGAAACACGCTGCTTTGAGCCGGACGGCCCGAACTGGACGCCGCGCATCAGCGCAATGCTCACCTTCGGCGACAAGCTCACCTACAAAATGAGCATTCTCAAGAGCGCGGATGAAAAGGGCACCGAGTGCAACCGCTACACCTTCAGCTATACGGCTCTGCCGGGTCTCGGCCACTTTATCCATACCTATGTGACCGACGGCAACCCGATCCCGACCTTCCAGGGAGAGCCGGAAAGAGTCGTTATCCCGAACGATATCGACGAGTTCACGAACGATATCTGGGAAAACCTCAACGAGCAGAACAAGATCGCGATCTACGTTCGTTTCACCGACCTTGAAACAGGCGAAACGGAAAACCGCATGATTAATAAATATAACTGATAAATGATCCCGGGGCAGACCCGGCATTAAGGAAAAAGAAAGGAATGTCAGAACAATGGCATCAGATAAGGAGCGTTACATTTCCCCGTTTTCAACACGTTACGCAAGCGAGGAAATGCAGTATATCTTCTCCGAGCAGTTCAAGTTCACGACATGGCACAAGCTTTGGATCGCACTTGCAAAGGCGGAGAAAACAGCAGGTCTCAACATTACTGACGAGCAGATCGAGGAGCTTGAAAAGTACAGAGATATCGTCGATTTTGCCACGGCAGAGGCAAGAGAAAGGGAAGTCCGCCACGACGTTATGTCGCACGTTTACGCGTACGGCAAGCAGTGCCCGAAGGCGGAGCCGATAATCCACCTCGGCGCTACGAGCTGCTATGTTGGCGACAACACGGACGTTATCATTCTGAGGGAAGCGTCTCAGATCGTACTCAAAAAGTGCGCTCAGGTCATCAAGAATCTCTCCGTTTTTGCGGACAAGTACAAGGCTCTTCCGTGCCTTGCGTACACGCACCTCCAGCCGGCGCAGCTCACAACTGTCGGCAAGCGCGCTACGCTCTGGATGTACGAGCTTATTGCCGATATAGAAAATCTTGAATATCAGCTTTCAAACCTGAAGCTCCTCGGCTCGAAGGGCATGACGGGCACACAGGCAAGCTTCATGGAGCTTTTCGCCGGCGACGAGTCAAAGGTAAAGCTTGTTGAGGAGCTTATCGCAAAGGATCTCGGCTTTGACAAGGTAGTAGCCGTTTCGGGTCAGACTTATTCAAGAAAGACCGACGCATACTTCCTCGGCGCGCTGTCCGGCATCGCTCAGAGCGCGTACAAATTCTCCAACGACCTGAGAATACTCCAGTCCTTCGAGGAGATGGAGGAGCCGTTCGAGAAAAAGCAGATCGGCTCTTCGGCAATGCCCTACAAGAGAAATCCGATGAGAAGCGAGCGCATATCTTCTCTTGCACGCTACGTCATCGTTGATTCCATAAATCCGGGACTCACGGCAGGCACGCAGTGGTTCGAGAGGACGCTCGACGACTCTGCAAACAAGAGGATATCCGTTGCGGAAGCCTTCCTCGCGGTGGATTCCATTCTCAATATCTACATCAACATCACGAGCGACCTCGTAGTCAACGACAAGGTGGTAACGCGCCGCGTTATGGAGAAGCTCCCCTTCATGGCTACTGAGAACATCATGATGAAGGCTGTTAAAAACGGCGGCAACCGTCAGGAGCTCCACGAGCTTCTCCGCCAGCACAGCCACGCCGCCGCCGCAAGAGTTAAGCGCGAGGACGGCGTAAACGATCTGATCGACCGTATCGCAGCGGACGACGCGTTCCCCGTTACGAAGGAAGAGATCGTAAGCGAGCTCGACCCGATACTCTACGTCGGCAGGAGCGTTTCTCAGGTGAACGAGTTTATCGAAAACGAGGTAAAGCCCGTTCTCGACAGACTTTACACAGACGAGATCACGGCAGACCTCAAGGTATAATGCCATGAAAGAAATTGAAACCGAAAGACTCAGGCTGCGCCGTCTTAAAGAGGACGACGCGGAGGATGTGTTCTACAGCGTTACGAGCAGCGAAAACGTCGCGCGTTATGTAACGTGGCACGCCCACACCGATATCTCCGAAACGGTCGCATACATAGGTTACTGCATCGACGATTACAAAAATCTTCATTGCTACCGCTGGGGCATCGAGCTGAAGGAGACGGGCGCGCTCATGGGCATTATAGATGTTGTGGGCTACAACGAGGGTGAACCCGAGATCGGATATATCCTCGGTGAGAATTACTGGGGGCACGGCTACATGACAGAAGCGTGCCGCGCCGTTGTAAAGTACCTTCTTTTTGAAGAGAATTTCAAAACTATATACGCCGAGGCGCATAAAGACAATATCGGCAGCAACCGCGTCATAGAAAAATGCGGCTTCCACTTCATCAAGGAATACAGCAGACCTCAGTCGCAGTCAAAACCCGAGATAGTCACCGTAAACGCATACCGCATCAATAAAAACACCGCGGTCATTGAATGAAAGGAAGATTTTCAGATGAAAGAATTTGAATTGAAATACGGCTGCAACCCGAACCAGAAACCGTCCAAGATTTTCATGCACGACGGCAGCGAGCTGCCGATCGAGATACTCAACGGCAAGCCCGGCTACATCAATTTCCTCGACGCCTTCAACAGCTATCAGCTCGTTAAGGAGATCAAGGAGGCTACGGGTATGTGCGCGGCAACGAGCTTCAAGCACGTTTCGCCTACCTCTGCCGCAGTCGGCAGAGCTCTGCCCGAAAAGCTCAAGAAGGCCTG
>OMPZ01000171.1 GCA_900313125.1 uncultured Eubacteriales bacterium
AGACCGATGTTCGGTATTATCGACCACAGCACCGTGCTGTCGATCGAACGCTCGATATCGTATGTCATCTTGCTGTCGGCGTCGACATATTCCTTAACGTCGTCAAGGAAACGCTGCGGATACGCAAGCGAGTACGTTACCTCGCTGCCGTCCTTCAGCTTTATCTTGAGCAGACCGCTTTCTGCCTTGAGCTCGAAGTGTTCGACCTGACTCTCGCTGAAGTAACCGATGATCTCGGAATATTCATGCTCCTCCTTCGGAGTCTGCCATGCGATGAACGCCGCAAGCAGCAGGATAAGGATCGGGAAAACTATCCACAGAACAAGACTTTTCCAGTTTTTAGAAATGTTTTTGTTATCCAAAAAAACACTCACTCCTCTACTTTATGTATATATGAACGCTGTCATTCGTTTATGTATTTGGGATCGAGTATGCCGACACACGGGATATTCCTGTATTTTTCGTCGTAGTCGAGACCGTAGCCTATCACAAATTCGTCGGGTATCTCAATACCGAGGTAATCGATCTGAACCTCTTTTAAGCGCCTTGCGGGCTTGCTTAAAAACGAGCAGAGCTTGAGCGACGCAGGCTCTCTCTTTTTCAGTATATCGAGTACCGCGCTGAGCGTCACGCCGCTGTCGATTATGTCCTCGACGATTATCACGTTTTTGCCCTTTATGTCGTCGCCAATGTCCTTTTTGATATTTACCTCGCCGCTTGTGAACGTCTTTCCGCCGTAGCTCGATACGATCATAAAATCAACGCTGCACGGCACGGTGATCTTTCTCATAAGATCGCCCATGAACACAAAGCTGCCCTTCAGAAGTCCGACAAGGATTATCTCCTTGCCCGCATAATCTCTGTTGATCTCATCTGCGAGCCTTGTTACGGTATTGTTGATCTCTTCCTCGCTTATCAGTACCTTTGATACTGCGTCATTCATCTTTCTTCCCCCCTGCTGTTACCTCAAAATAGCTGCCGCCGCAAACAGCCGCCTGCTGCGACACGCCTATTCCCTCTATCCAAAGCACCTCGCTGCCGTTCGCGATAAGCAGACGCGTCTGCCGCTCATGCAATGGCAGCTTCATCTCGGTGAACAGCTTTTTCACGGTCTTGGTGCAGCCGCGCCCGTATGGCGAGAAAACATCGCCGCTTCGCCTGTTCCGAATTTTGGTGTCAACAGATATTATACCACATGATATCCTGTTAATTAATAATTTTTTGTTAATTTTATTCTTATCTGCCGTATTTACGGCTATTTTATCGGAAATATAATAATGCGCTCCGTTATATTCAATATCCATACCGAGCCGCAGAGGTATTTCAAACGGCTCGCTGCCGCTTATCGGTGTATTTACCGATAAATTCGCCGACATATCCGCGAACATCAGCACGCCGTTTGATATCCGGACAGCTTTGTTTTGTCTGAGCTCTACCGCGCCCCGACCGTCTGCTATCATTTTCACGATAAGGTCGGTGTGCTTTTTTTCAGGTATCACACCGAGTATACGCTGCGACTCCTTCTTTATTATATGCGGAAGCAGAGCTTCGTCGCATTCGCGCAGCCTGTCCAACAAAAGTCCGCCGTTCGTAGTGCAGCGAGCAGTCTCGTTCGCACACAGTCGGTCTATGAGCGCGCAGTCGGACGACACGATAGCCGACAGCCTGTTTATCGCATTCTCGGCTGACGGATTTATCATTTTAAGCTGCGGAATTACATTGAGCCGCAGCTTGTTTCTGTTGTATTCGTCGGAAAGGTTCGTACTGTCCGTGATGAAAGGCACGCCGTTTTCAAAGCAGTACTTCTCCACCTGCGCTCGAGTACAGCCGATAAGCGGACGTATAATGCCGCCGCGCACGGGTGGGATACCGCAAAGCCCGTCGATACCGCAGCCGCGCGTGAGGTTGAACAGCACGGTCTCGGCGTTGTCGGACGCCGTGTGAGCGGTCGCCGTCACGGTTTGTGGGTCGCCTTCACGCAGCTCGTCAAAAAAGCGGTAGCGCTCGCGTCTGCCGCACTCCTCAAGTCCTATTTTTTCGGAAGCTGCAAGTGACGCAATATCGAGACTTTTCACAAAAAGCTCTATGCCGAGCTTTTCACATTCCTTTCTGACAAAGGCTTCGTCGCGCATCGACTCCTCGCCGCGAAGATTATGATTGAGATGAGCCGCCGCGACGCTTACGCCGAGCCGCTGTTTGTTTTCCGAAAGAAAATAAAGCAGGCTCATAGAGTCTGCTCCGCCCGACAGCGCGACGATAACGCGTTTTACGCCGTCGAGCATGGAATATTCATTGATCTTTTCAAAGACCTTTTCACTAAATAAAGAAGGCATTTACGTCTCCCTCGCTGTAAAGCGCATGAGCTCGCCCGACCAATGCAGAGCGACCGTGCCCATTTCGCCGTGACGGTTTTTCGCAACGATACACTCGCCGGAATCTCTGTCCTCTTCCTCGTCGCCGCTGCCCTCGCCCTCGTTGTAGTAGCCCTTTCTGTAAAGGAAAAGAACAATGTCGGCGTCCTGCTCAATAGAACCGGAATCTCGCATATCGGAAAGCTGCGGACGGTGGTCGGCACGCTTTTCGCTTTCACGCGAGAGCTGAGACAGCGTTATCACCGGCACATTCAGCTCCTTTGCGAGTATCTTTAGATTTCTTGTTATTTCGGATACCTCCTGCACGCGGTTCTCTATTCGTCTGCCGCTCTGCAAAAGCTGAAGATAATCTATAAAAACGAGATCGACGCCCTTGAGACGTCTCAGCTTTGCCTTCATGGCGGGCACCGTTATACTCGGTGTGTCGTCGAGATACAGCTCCGTTTTGGAGAGGATATCTCCGGCGGGGATAAGCCTTCCCCACTCGTCCTCGGACATTTTGCCCGTCTTTATCTTCTGGCTCTCGATGGAGGCAAGCGTTGACAGCATACGCGACGAAAGCTGCTCCTTTGACATTTCCAAGGAGAAGAACGCGACTCTTTTCCTGAGCTTTACGGCGGCGTTGCTCGCTATGTTAAGCGCGAACGCCGTTTTACCCATACCGGGACGCGCGGCAAGCAGGATAAGGTCAGACTTGTTCAGACCCGTGATATAGTTGTCGAGCGTCGATATGCCCGTCGATATCGGTCTGAGGTTCTCACTTTCAGCAGAGTTGAGGACGTCAAGTCTGTCGTACGTCTCCTGAATGACCTGCGAAATGTGAACGAGACCCTGAATATTTTTCCCCTGGCGGATATCAAATATGCGCTGCTCGGCAACGTCAATGAGCATATCCGCCTTTTGAGAGCCTGCAAGAGACTCCTCTATCGTTCTGCGCGACGCCTGTATAAGCATTCGCCTGTCGTAAGCGTCGCGGATATTATTTGCGTAATCGGTGATATTCTCAGCCGTTATCGCCGATTTATAAAGATCGACAACGTACGTTTTTCCTGTCGCTTCGTCAAAATCAGGCTCATGACGAAGCGCTTCCATTACGTTGACGAAATCTATATTTTCATTAGCCGTATACTTGTCAAGCATGACCTGATAGATCAGCTTGTGCAGCTTGAGGTAAAAATAATCCGCATGGGGCAAAAGCTCAACTACGCTCGACATACAATCCGAGTCGAGAATGATCGCACCGAGCAGCGTTTCCTCCGATTCGGGGCTATACGGCAGCTTTACCGATGATAAGATGTCATTTTGATTGTTCTCTGCCATGCTTTACCTCCTGCAAATTTTGTAAAAACAGCCGTTTCGGATCACTCGCAGACCTGAACGAAGATCTTTGCGGTTATACCGTTGTATAGCTTTACCTCGCTGTCGTAGGTGCCGTACTGCTTGATCTCGCCTGTGATCGAGATCTTTCTCTTGTCTACAACGATGTTGTAGCGCTGCTTGATCTCGTTTGCGATCTCCTTTGCTGTTATCGAACCGAACAGCTTGCCCTCCTTGCCGGACTTCGCGTGGATAACTATCGTCTTTGACTCAAGCTTTTCCTTCGCCTTGTTTGCCTCGGCGATCTGCGTGTCTATCTTGAACTGCTTTGAATCGGCTGCGTTTTTCAGCTCGTTCATAGCCTGAGCGTTCGCTTCCTTTGCAAGCTTTCTCGGCATAAGGAAATTTCTTGCGTAGCCGTCGCTCGCATTAACAAGCTCGCCTTTTTTTCCGAGACCCTTTACGTCCTGTAACAATACTACCTTCACTATATGTTCCTCCTTTTAATAAGCGACATACTGTCGGCAGCCTGCTCGGCAGCCGAGTCTATCGCTTCTATCAGCTTTTCACGCGCTTCTTCGGACGATACCTTGCCGAGATTCGCGCCTGCCATAGTCTGGTGTCCTCCGCCGCCTATGCGCTCCATAATGAGCTGCACGTTAAGATCGCCGAGAGAACGCGCCGAAATGCAGGTGTTCCCGAGCGACTTGTAAATGACAAAAGACGCCTGAATATCTCTTATACTCAACAGCTCGTCGGCAGCCTGTGCCGCCGTGAGCCTGATGTTTTTCTGTCTGTTCATATCCTCGTCGGCTATCGCGATCGCGCTGCTGCGGTACGCCTTCGCTTCTGCAACGAGCTTCGCCCTCATTCTGTAGGACACCATCGAATCGGAGAAGAGACGCTTTACTTCAACGGTATCCGCGCCCTTCTGCTTGAGGAATGCCGCCGCTTCAAACGTGTTCACGCCCGTTCTGAGCACAAAGCTCTTTGTGTCGAGCATGATGCCTGCAAGCAGAGCCTCCGCTTCGTAGCTGTTGAGCGAATCGGAGTTGATATACTGAACGAGCTGCGTCACCATTTCGCAGGCTGACGACGCAAACGGCTCATGAAAGAATATGCACGCGTTGTCGATATGGTTGACCATCATTCTGTGGTGGTCGATGACGACGACGTTTTTGCACATTTTGTAAAGCTCCGGATCCTCAACAAACGTCGGGGAATGCGTATCGACGATAATTAGCATAGTACGATCGCCTACCGTCTTGCGCGCGTCGATTGGATCCATGAAAACGTTCTTGTAGCCGTTATCTGTAAGTCTCTTTAAAAACAGCCCCGCAAGCGACGTCTCTTGGTCGATAACGATCTTCACGCTGTGGTCAGCGAACGTCTTTGAGATAACGCTCCACATACCGACCGCCGCGCCTACGGCGTCGAGATCGGAGGTCTGATGCCCCATGATAAGGATATTGTCCGATTCGGCTATCTTTTCCTTGAGCGACTTTGCGATAACGCGGGCTTTTATCTTCTCGTGCTTTTCGATGCCCTTCGCCACGCCGCCGAAAAACTCGTAATCATCGCCGCGCTTTATGACAGCCTGATCGCCGCCGCGTCCGAACGCCATGTCGAGCGCCTGCAGCGACCATTCCTCGCTTTGCATGAGCGAGGACGCGCCCGCGCCGATCCCCGCAGATATCGTTGTCACGAGCGGTGAGCCGCCTGTGATCTTGATCCTGCGTATCTGATCGAGGAGGCTGAATTTGTTCCCGATCGTATCGGCGAGATTTTTTTCGTTGATGATTATTTTATATCTTCCTGCCGAGGTCTTTGCGTATATGCCATTGCAGGAATTTACCCATTTTTTGAGCACCGTCTCCACACGGATAAGCGCAATGTTTACGTCGTCGTCGGAGCTGTTGCGCTCAAAATCGTCTCTGTTGTCGAGACTAACGGTCACTACCACGGGGCGCGTGTCATTGTAAAGCTGCGCCGTTTTTTTGTATTCGGTATCGTCGATGTAATAAAACACGATGCCGTCGTCAACATCGGACGCTATGACGGTGTACGCTCTGCCGGCAAGCTCGACATTGATGCCCGAGCCATCGGTCAGCGTTTCGATATCTATATTATTGATGAACGGGGCGATCGGGTCTCCCGTGCAGTCCTCGCCCTCGGCGAGTCTCTTCCTGAACCTTGTGTTGTACCACAGTATATCGCCGTGCTTATCGGCAACAACTACAGGAACGTAGAATTTTTCAAGATAGCTGTGGTTGACGCCCTGCATTCCGTTGACGGCGCCCTTGACGGCGCGGCGCACATAGCCCTTGTAGCGAAAAGCCATGATGATGAAAAACACCGCCGAAAGCGACGCGAGTATCATATCGAACACAAAAACGTTGTGGTCGTATCTTTTCGCCGTAAGTCCCAGCGCAACGAGTACGGCTGAGAAAACAAGACAATGCGGCTGTATATAAAAACGTCGTTTCAGATCGCTCACCTCCGGAACAGTATTTTTTGGACTGCTGGATATTTGGATATGCCGTTATTAAACGTCCATGATTATTGGCAGTATCATCGGCGAGCGGTGCGTTCTCTCATAGATGAGCCTTGACACACCGTCCTTTACGCGGTTTTTGATCGTTGTCCAGTCATGAACGTTTTCATACGCGCAGTCGTAGAGGATATCGTCAACATTTGAGCGTACCTCGTCGAAAAGGTCCTCCGATTCGCGGACATAAACGAAACCTCTCGATACGATATCGGGGCCGGAAATGATATTGCCGTTCTCCGTGTCGAGTGTGGCAACGATAATGAGGATACCGTCCTGACCGAGATGCTTTCTGTCGCGGAG
>OMPZ01000187.1 GCA_900313125.1 uncultured Eubacteriales bacterium
GCATCTCGTTTCGGCACACCCTCCGCGCGAAGCTGGTTCACATAATCGACGAGCACGATACCGTTGTTTACGATGATACCCGCCATCATGATAAAGCCGATGATCGCGATAACGCTCATGTCAAAGCCCGAGATGAGCAGCGCGATAAATCCGCCCGTGAACGCAAGCGGGATAGTGAACATGATGATGAACGGCGAAAGCAGCGACTGGAACTGCGCCACCATTATCATGTATATGAATACCACGGCAAGCGCGAGCATCTTGCCAAGCTCGATCACCGCCTCCATCGTGGTCTCGTACGAGCCTGTCAGCTCATACGTCACGTTGCTCGGCAGCTCCATCTTGTCGATCTCGTTTTTAGCGGCTCTCGCTACGTTTGTCGTGTTGTAGCCGTCCTTTATGTTTGCCGAAACGGTCAGGTAGCGTTTCTGTTCAAGACGCGTGATCGTGTTCAGGCTGTCCGCCTTGCCGATCGTCGCGATATCGGTCAGCTTGACCTCGATGCTCTTTCCCTGGAAATCGGTCGTTTTGATAATGTGCTTCCTGAGGTCGGATTCCGTGAGAGCTTCGCTCTTGCTGTCTACGACCTCGACCGTTATGGAATCGTCCTTCGTTTCAAGGTTAGTCGCCGTCTGCTGACTGCTCATATAGCCCGAGATATCCATAAACACCTGAGCTACGGTCAGCCCGTGCTTCGTTGCCTTGTCCTTGTCAACGCTGATACGCAGCTCCTGCGTCGTCTCGTCTATGCCGTTGGAGGTCTCCTCGGTGCCCTCGACGTTCTCAACAATATCGGCGATCTTCGTAGCGTACTCCTGAAGCTCGTCCATGTCGTTGCAGTAGACGTTTATCGAAAGACCCGAGCCGAACATAGCGTCCATCATATTGCCCATGCCCGACGCGTCAACTGCGACCTCGCAGTCAAGGTCGGCGCACTTGTCGGTTATTTCATTGCAGATCTCTGTGATAGACTTTGAAAGCTCGCTCTCGTCCTTTAGTATAACGTAGATCGAGGTGGACGTATCACTTCCGCCGCCGCCCATGCCGCCGAACGACACGCTTGAAAGCACATTTGAACCGACTACCGCGCCTACATCATTTATGTCCTCTACGGTCAGCAGGCGTTTTGTCAGCTCGTCGGTCGTTTTCGCCGCGTCGGCAAATTCAGCGTCCTCGGGCATTGTGACGGTCAGCGAGATCTGTGTGCTCTGCATTTCGGGCATAAACGAGAAGCCGCGCGCTATCGAGAAATACGCCGTAGCGCCGAGAAGCACGATCGACGTGATTATAACGAGCGCCTTGTGGTCGAGCGTGAACTCGGAAAATCTGCGGTAGCCCCTGATAAAGCGCGACTCGCCGCGCTCTCCGCGTTTTTTCGTTTCCTTTCGCAGTACGCGCTGCGCCATCGCAGGCACGAGCGTTATTGCGACGATAAGGCTCGCAAGCAGCGAGTAGCCTATCGTCAACGCCATATCCTGGAAGAGCGTTCTTGTGACGCCCTCGGTGAATACGATAGGCAGGAACACGCACACCGTTGTCGCGGTAGACGCGATGATCGCGCCCGTGACCTGTACGGCGCCTGAAACGGCAGCCTGAACAGGCGTTGCGCCGTTGTTTCGCAGGCGGTAAATGTTCTCGATAACAACGACGGAGTTGTCAACGAGCATACCTACGCCCACGGCAAGACCCGACATTGAGATCAGGTTGAGCGTTACGCCGGAGAAATACATCAGCACGATCGCGAATATAACGGATATCGGTATCGAGCAGGCGATGATGAACGTCGGTCTGATATCGCGCAGGAACACGAAAAGAATGATTATCGCGAAAAGCGCGCCCCACAAAAGGTTGCTGATAACGGAATCAACGATAAGGTGTATGTAGTCGCCCTGATCCATCAGCGTTGTGAAGTGCAGGTCGGGGTACTCCTTGACGAGAGCCTTCAGCTCCTTCTGTATATTGTCGGAGACCTCGGCGGTAGCCGCGTCGGACTGCATCGTAAACGAAACCACAACGCCGTTTTCGCCGTTGAGCTTTGCGTATATCTCGTCGCTGTTGTCGGCAGATATTATGTCGGCGATGTCGTGCAGATAGATAGGCTCTACGCCGTCGATGCCGAGATCGAAGAGCATAAGATCCTCAAGCTCCTCGCGGCTTGCGAGCTTGTCGCCTACGCGCACGAGCATCTGCTCCTCGCCGCCTGTGAGGTAGCCCGCGGGCATCGAGAAGTTCTGCGCCGTCAGCACCTGTGACACCATCGTCATTGTAACGGTGTCCTTTATGTCGGCTTTTTCAAGAGCTTCCTTCTTCGCGTCCTCAAGCTGCTTTACAGACTCGTCGAGAGTCGCCTTCGACTGCTCGAGCTGAGCGATAGTCGAGTTTACGGTGGACTCCGTTATTTTCAGGTCGGTCGCAGCCGACGTCATCTGATACTCCGCCTGCGATTTCTGCGTTCCAAGCTCCTTTTTCGCTTCGGCAATCGTGACGGAGCCTTCGTCGAGCTGCTTGATCGTATCGTTGAGCATAGCGATGCCCTCGTCGATCTGTGTGACGCCCGATTCCATAGCCTCAACGTCGCCGTCGATCGACTCAAACGACGTACCGAGCTTTTCAAGAGCCGTGTTGAGCGTCGCTATCGTATTGTCGGCAAGCTCCAGGGCTTCCTTCGC